>NZ_JBFKZO010000004.1:0-241429 GCF_040929965.1 Blautia sp. 1033sp1_1033st1_G9_1033SCRN_220408
CCAGATTACAGTACTGCAAAGATACTTGGAATTGATTATGCAATGCAGGGAATGGCAGTATTTTCAGAAAAGATTGAAACGGGAGAAGCAGGTTTCTTCAGAAAAAATGAAAAAAGGCTGGCGAGGGAGCAACGAAAGTTGTCAAGATGCGTACGAGGAAGCCATAATTATGAACTGCAGAAAAAGAAAGTTGCCAGATGTCATGAAAAGATACGAAATCAGCGAAGAGATTATCTGCACAAACTTAGTCGAAAGATCGCAGACAGTTATGATGCAGTTGCAGTGGAAAATATCGATATGAAAGCAATGGGGCAGTGTCTGCATTTCGGAAAAAGCGTACAGGATAATGGATATGGAATGTTCAGGGAAATGTTAGACTATAAACTGGCGTGGAAAGGAAAGAAAATGGTAAAGGTAGACCGTTTCTTTCCTTCCAGTAAAAAATGCTGTAAATGTGGAAGGATAAAGAAAGAACTGAAATTATCCGAAAGAGTCTATCGCTGTGCGTGTGGAAATGAGATGGATAGAGATCGTAATGCAGCAATCAACATCCGAGAAGAGGCAAGAAGGATGTTGATTGCATAAACTGTCCGTATCCGGACAATAGAAAAATAAGAAAATATGCCCGTGTCCGGGCAAAAGAATCGCGGGGCACGCGAGGATAGCTTGTAGATACTTGGCTCAGTAGAGCCATTGAGCAAGAAGCCCCCACTTCAAAATTAGAGATTTAAGTGGTGGGAGTATGTCACTACTGTTCATTTTACCCGTAGTAATGGGCGCTTTTTTCAGCGTTTTCACCTTCTAAAAAGAATTGAAACAAGTTTTTTCCTGTGCTATGATATACGAAGCAATTTTTCAGGATACAGAGGTGGGTTCAATGAACAGACAGGCTATTATACAAAAGTTCATATGCTTCGCACTGGGGATCATTATGGTCATTGCAGGGGCGTACTTTGCAGATGTGCAGGCCGAAGCAGTTGGACGTCTGGAACAGAGCCCGGCTTTAGTTTCATTGATGTCACCGGAACTTGCAAGAAGTAATCAGGACACCGCAGAAGAGCCGTCCGGTCTTCGTCAGGCTTGTGAGTTCCTGGAAGAGGCAAGACGTTATCTGCAAAGGAACGGCATTGCGGTATGCCTGATCGTTTTGGCGGCAATCTGTTTTTTGGTAAATTTTCATTACATGGAAAAGAAAAGACGGTTCTGCATTCTCTGCAATGTGGGTGGACGAAGTCAGATCATAAGATATATACATCAGCAGGATGGAAGAAAGCACTGATCTTCTGTATACGGAAAAAGGATAATGATATCCAAGATACATATATGGAGGAAAAGAGAGAATGATATCACAGATATTGGCTGTAATAATTTTTCTGGCAATGTTCATTTTAATTATTACAGAAGTTTGGGAAAGACACATTGTGACGTTGGGATGTGCTCTTCTGACCCTGGTAGTTATTTTTGGTATCTGTATGCGTAGCCCAAGTGCGATTATAGATACCTTGAACCTGAAAACCTTTTTCACAGAAGCATTCTGGCACACAACCGGACAGGCCAGTGAATCCTCTGGCGGTATTAACTGGGAAACCATCGTATTTATTGCCGGAATGATGATTATGGTGGAAGGTATGGCCAAATCCGGATTTTTCCGTTGGCTGTGTATGAAGATCGCCAAGATGGTCAAATATCAGATCATCCCGATTTTTATCACATTTATGGTACTTTCCTTTGTACTTGCAATGTTTATCGACAGCATTACCGTGATCCTGTTCCTGGCAGCTGTTACGGTGGAACTGTCCCAGCTGTTAAAGTTTAACCCTGTGCCAATGATCCTGTCTGAGATCTTTTGCGCAAATCTTGGTGGATCGGCTACTATGTGCGGAGATCCGCCAAACATTATCATTGGAACATCCCTGGGAATGTCATTTTCTGACTTTGTGACCAATACAGGTCTGATCGCAATTGTATCTCTTGTTGCAGTTGTGATTTATTTCTATCTGGTATTCAGAAAGGAACTGACCTCTAATACCGTCACAAAGAATCCGGCAGATTATCCGGATCCTTCAGAGGCTATTACCAGTAAAGGCGGATTTGTGATCAGCTGGATTATTTTCCTGTGTGCAGTGGTTCTTTTGGTAACACATTCCCAGACTGGACTTACCGTATCCTGCATTGGAGTATTCATTGCTCTTGTCACATTGCTTACAGCAGGAAGAGATGCACTTGATCTTCTGAAGAAAGTAGATTACAAAACCCTTCTGTTCTTTGTAGGACTGTTTGTCGTCGTAGGCGGTCTGGAAAAGACCGGAATCCTTACGTTGCTGGCTGGCTTTATCGGAAATGTCAGTGGAGGTAATCTGAAAGTAATGATTGCCATTATCATCTGGGTATCTGCAATTGCAAGTGCATTTATTGATAATATTCCATTTGCTGCTACCATGATCCCGGTGATCAACAGTCTGGCAGCTACGCAGGGAATTGAGATTTCTATCCTTGCATGGGCACTTGCTATGGGAACCGATATTGGAGGAAGTGCCACACCGATCGGAGCATCTGCCAATGTTGTGGGTATTGCCACAGCAGCAAAGAGCGGTCATATGATCAAGTGGGGAAGATATTGCAAATCTATGGCTCCGGCGACCATACTTGTGATTCTGATCTCCATGGTTATGATATATGTACGTTATTTACCGTGATGGGAGGGAAGAGAAGATGAAGCAGTTAATTATTTCAATCGGACGAGAGTTCGGAAGTGCAGGACATGAGATCGCAGAGCGCTTGGCGAAGCGTTATGGACTGCCGCTGTATGACCACAATCTTTTGGATGAAGTGGCTGCCAGTCATAATATGGATAGCCAGGAGCTTCAGGAATATGACGAAATGAAGCACAACAAATTTTTGTACCGCTCTATCAATGGGATGAGCAGTTCACCGGCCGACAATGTGGCAAACATGCAGTTTAACTTTCTTCTGGATAAAGCAGAGAAAGGCCAGTCTTTTGTGATCGTAGGCCGTTGCTCTGAAACCATTCTGAAAGATTATGAAGGACTGGTTTCTGTCTTTATCATTGGTGACATGGAAAGTAAAGTAGCCCGTGTGCAGCATCTTTATGGAAAAAGCGAGAAAGAAGCTGAAAGATTCATTAGAGAAAAAGACAGAAAAAGAAAGAAATACCATGACAGTCACTGTAAATCAAAATGGTCAGATTCCCATACTTATGATCTGAGCCTGAACAGCAGTAAGTTAGGACTTGAGGGAAGCGTGGATTTCCTGGCAGACTACATTGACAGACGCATGAAAGGAACAAAATAAACCTGTAACAATAAAAATAATAAAAGTAATAAAAGCAATAAAAGTAATAAACCAAAAAATGCCAATCAGGAAATGGCGCAGTCTTTAAAAAGGCTGCGCTATTTTCATTGAAACAGAAAGTGCGGTAAGGTTAGGGCTTGACAACATACCGGGAATTGGATAAATATAGATATAAGATAATCGGGAAAGCACTTTCCTGGCTGTTATCACATTCCATTATAAAAATGTTCAACTAGGAAAATACACAAGAAAGAGGAAAAGACAATGAAACGATTTTTTGGTACAGACTCCCCATTGTTCAGATTTATGACCATCCTTCTGGAATTGGCAGAGATCAATCTGCTCTTCATCTTATGCTCCCTGCCGGTTGTGACCATGGGAGCCTCCTACGCAGCCATGACAGACAGTATGAATGAAATGCATGTTCACGGTGAAGGTTGTTTTTCAGCAAAACGGTTCTTCCAGGTGTTCAAAAAAAGCCTGAAGCCTATGATTCCGATCGGGACCGTGATCTTGGTATGCTGCATTGGGCTTGGCTTTAATGTGAATTATGTTTTGAAAACCATGGAAGGGACAGGACAGGACGTATCTTATTCTGCGGGATTTATGTGGTACTTTTCCTGATCCTGTCAGGTATCTTTCAGTATTCAGCATTTATTGCAGCTAAAACAGAAAAATGGAATAAAGATGAGTTGAAAAACAGTTTTCTGCTGGCTCTGGCCAAATTTCCTCTGGTGATCCTGACTACACTTCTCACTGCTTCAGTTCTTTCGGTACTTATGATGTCTGTATCACTTATGCTGCGTATGCTGCCGCTGATTCTTCTCTTCTGGTTTTCCTGTCCTGCCTACGTCTGTGTAGGATTACACAGAAGGGCACTGAAGCCGCTGCTTCCGGAGCTGTTCAGCGAGGAAGATTAGAAACAAGGATATGAGGCAAGACATAGACTATGAGCATAAAAGTGGAATATCAGCTGGGAGATGACTCCCACCTCTATAGGTGGTGAGAAACAAGCTGGTATCAGTGGTGGGAGTCAATCCCCCAGCTGATATAGCCTCCGGCAGGATTGCAGAGGTGCGCAGGAGAAGTAAGTCATGCAATTGCATGACGCGCACCTCGCAGCAAGAATGCCGAGGCATTCTTGAATTTCCTGTGATATGCGAATATAGGGTAGGATTATGGGAGTGCATAGTATGAAGCAATCTGCAGGTATCATAGCCGTGGGCTTTTGATCCAATATGATAAGAATAGAAGTGTACAGAAAAGCATAGAAGGCCTTAGCGAAGAAAACGCTTACCTAAAACAGCGGGAAAAGCCGGAAAAGTATCCAAAAACAAACATTCAAAACTATGCATAGTGACGAAAACGATCAAAAAGCAAGGAAAAGTTTAGAATATTATTGACAAAAACAGGAAAGAGTGATAACTTCTTAATCAAGGAAAGGGCTTTCCTGATAAGCGGAGGAATAAGGCATGGCAGTTACGATTGAAGACATTGCAAACGAGGCAAAGGTTTCCATCGCTACCGTATCCCGAGTGATCAACGATACAAAGGCGGTAAGCCCGGAACTGAAACAAAGAGTTCTGGATGCGGTAGAAAGGAACCGGTTCAAACCCAACACATTTGCCAAAGGACTGGCAACAGATAAGTCCAATATCATTGGCGTGATCGTGCGGGACGTTTCCAATTCGGTTATTTCTACAAGCATTAAAGGAATCAACCGTGTCTGTCAGAAGAAAGGCTTTACAGTAATGATCTGTGAGTCGGACGGAGACAGGAAGAAAGAAAAGGTGCTGCTTGAGAGAATGCAGGAGCAGAGGGTATCCGGAGTGTTGCTGGCAGGTATGAACATTGACAGTGACTGTGTGAAATGGATGCTGGATCTGGATTTTCCTGTGGTACTTCTTACACAGCAGGCTTCTGACGGAAAAACAAAGATCAATACAGTGATCCATGACAATAAGAAAGCTGTGATCGATGCGGTAGAGTTTCTGGCAGCCAATGGACATAAGCGCATCGCTTATATCAGTGGACCTAAGGAGGACTATTCTTCTGGGACATTAAGGCTTCAGGGCTTTCGCGAGGCAGTAGATAAGTTAGGACTGGAGATACCGGAGTCCTATATTACCATCGGTGATTTCTCCTACGACAGTGGAGTAAAGGCTATGCAGCGGATCTATGAGGAGAGCATGGTACTTCCTACAGCTGTGCTTGCCTGCTGTGATATGACGGCGGTTGGCGCTCAGGCGTGCATTGCCAAGTTTGGCATGAAGGTACCGGAAGACATTTCCGTTATGGGGATCGACGATTCTGAGGTTTCTATGTATGTGACCCCTGCATTATCTACGGTACGGATTCCTTATTATGATGAGGGCAAGAAAGCAGCCGAAGAGCTGTTTTCCCTGATTGAAAACCAGGAGAAAACCACTGAGAAGCTTACATATGTTCCTCACAAGATCATCCGCAGATTCAGCGTTAAAAAGATTTGATGATACAAGAATTGTAAGATTATAAAGTATGAAATAATCCACAGGTATCATAGTTAAGCAGTAATAATAGAAAGATTTGTTCATTTCTGATGAGCACAGGCATCCTGCTTTGTAACATCAGCTGTTATCAGGCAGGATACTTTTTTAGAAAGTGGGTAAGCGCTTTCCTACGGGAAAACTGCGGCCTTTTTCAGAAAAAATTTAAGAAACTGTTCCCGAAAGGGTGCAAGATAAAAAATCATATATCTAAGGAGGATATAACATGAAAAAAACAATGTTACGAAGAGCTACAGCACTTGGCGTGATCGCAGCTATGACTGCATCTCAGTCTGCTTTCGTCTTTGCAGATGAGGAAAACGCATCCGGCGACAAGATCACACTTACTTTTGCTTTTGATGAGGGCGTTGGCACTCCTACAGAAGAAGCAATCAAGGCATTCAACGAGAGCCAGGACAAGATCGAGGTTCAGTCCTATCATCTTCCACAGGACGCTAACAACCTTCATGATGATTTTGTAAACAAGATGGTATCTGAGGATACAAGCATCGATGTTATGGCACTTGATGTTGTTTACGTAGCAGAGTTTGCATCTGCCGGATGGGTCGAGGCACTGGATGATCTGTACACAGAGGATGAGCTGAGCGCATACCTGGATGGTACAGTAGAAGGTGCAAAATACGATGGTAAGCTTTATGCAGCACCATGGTTCACAAACGCATCTGCACTGTTCTATCGTACAGATGTACTTGAGGATCTGGGAATTACAGAAGTTCCAACCACATATCAGGGATGGATCGATGTATATGAGAAGCTTGGCGAAGATTCCGGTATTGATTATGCATTCTGCTACCAGGGAGCACAGAGCGAGGCTATGGTTTGCAACTGGGTTGAGTTCCTTGCATCCTTCGGCGCAAGTGTACTTGACGAGGACGGAAATCCTACATGCAATACTCAGGAAGCAATCGATGCTACACAGCTGATGCATGATTACATTGGAACATATGCTCCGGAAGGAACAACCACATATGCTGAGACAGAGTCACAGCAGGTATTCCAGGAGGGCAAAGCTCTCACATGCCGTACATGGTCCGGTACATGGAATACATTTAACGATGCAGAGCAGTCTGAAGTTGCAGGAAAAGTTGGTATGACAATGCTTCCTGTATACAATGAAGGCGATACAGCACACAGCTGCCTTGGCGGTCTTGACCTTGCTGTAAATACATACATTGACGACGAGCACAAAGAAGCAGCTAAGACATTCATCAAATGGTTATCTTCTGAGGAAGAAGAGAAAGCATTCTGCCTCAGCTCTTCTCAGCCGCCGACAGTAAAAGCTGTTTACTCTGATGCAGATGTACTTGAGCAGATCCCATTCTACACAGATTTCTATTCAATCATCGAGACTGGTAAAGGCCGTCCATCTACTCCGGATTACTCCTTATTATCTGATGCAATCCAGAGAAACGTACATGCAGCTCTGACTGGAGAGACCCCTGTAGAAGACGCATTAAATGCACTTCAGGAAGAGGCAGAAGGACTTCAGTAATTATAGAAGTCTGACCGGAAAGTAATTTTGAACGCAGATCGCAAAGCGACCGCGTTCATGAGCAAGTAGCGGAGCGGATTGCAAATTTCCGCTTTACAAGATAGTTATTACCGGGGCTGCTGCACTAAATACGCACTGATGAATAAAATGCATATTTATTCACAGCGGCTGTTTATTGCAGCAGCCCTGTTTTTGAGACAGGCAATGGAGGAATAAAACCTTGAAAACGAAAAAGATGAAATCGCAGGTTAAGGAGGCAAGAACTGCATGGGCTATGCTTGCTCCTGCCCTTGTTGTTCTGGGAGTGATCCAGGCATACCCTATTCTGCGTACCTTTTGGCTCAGCTTTCATGAGATGAACCTGAAAAGGCCACAGACAGGATTTCCATGGATCGGACTTGAAAATTATGCAAAAATCCTGTCCGACAGCCGTGCCGGTGAGGACATTATGTTCACACTGAAATTTACAATTGCAACGGTGGCACTGGAGTTGATCATCGGCTTTGCAGCAGCTCTGATCATGAACCGGGCATTTAAGGGAAGAGGTCTGGTACGTGCAGCGATCCTTGTGCCTTGGGCAATTCCCACATCTGTATCTGCTATGATGTGGAAATTTATCTACAATGATCAGTATGGTATGTTTAATGATATTCTTTACAGACTTGGCATCATTGACGGATATAAAGCATGGCTCAGTACAAGGAGCGGAAGCTTTATGGCTATGGTGATCACGGATGTATGGAAAACGGCACCGTATATGGCGCTGCTGCTTCTGGCCGGATTGCAGGTTATTGACGAGGGACTGTATGAGGCGGCAAAAATCGATGGTGCAAATGTATTCCAGAGATTTTTCAAGATCACGCTGCCCATCGTAAAGCCATCCCTGTTGGTTGCACTTCTGTTCAGAACACTGGATGCATTCCGTGTATTCGACCTTGTAAGCGTATTGACAGGCGGTGCCAATGGTACAGAGAGTATTGCCATGTATGCATACAAGCAGCTGATGACCTTCCTGAATTTCGGTTATGGTTCAGCACTTGCCATTCTGATCTTTATTATTGTATTTGGAATCAGTCTGATTTACATGTGCTTCCTGAAGAAAGATTTGACTGCAGAGTAGAGGTGTATTTATGAGTAAGAAAACAAAACGTACAGTAGGATGGGTTGCATTTTATATATTTGTTGCAGCATTCGTTGTTTTACTGCTGCTTCCTTTTATCTGGCAGTTCCTGACTTCCGTGAAACCATTAAATGAGATTGCAGAGATGCCTGCGAAATGGATCCCAAGCTATTTCCATGGCCAGTTCTATGTGAATGTATTTACAAAGCATCCGTTTGCACGATATATGCTGAACAGTCTGATCGTGGCAACTTCTGCCACACTGCTCAGTCTGCTGATCGGCGCATCAGCTGCTTATGCATTATCACGCCTTCATTTTAAAGGCAGGGCTGTTTTACTGATGGTGATCCTGGGAGTATCCATGTTCCCTACCATTGCAACATTGTCACCACTGTATCTGATCCTGAAAAATATGAACCTGCTGAATACCTACCAGGGACTTATCCTTACTTATATCGGATTTTCCCTTCCAATGGCAATCTGGCTGATGACCAACTTCTTCTCCCAGATTGAAAAAGGATTTGAGGAAGCAGCAGCAATTGACGGATGCAGTCATTTCCAGACATTTGTAAAGATCATGCTTCCGCTGATCAAACCGGCTACATTTTCTGTAGGACTTCTGGTATTTATCAACTGTTGGAATGAGTATCTGTATTCACTTACATTTATGAGCAAAGATGCAATGAGAACAGTACCTGTTGGAATTGCTCTTTTCCCAAGCAACTATCAGCTGCCATGGGGAGATATGGCAGCAGCTTCCATTGTCTGCACACTGCCACTGATCGCACTGGTACTTATTTTCCAGAAGAACATTGTAGCAGGTCTGACAACTGGTGGTATGAAAGGTTGATTTTTGGAAACTATTCAGTAGAAAGGAAAATAATATAATGGAACATATCGCACTGACAGAAAAACTGGAATTCAGCCGCATTATCGCAGGCTGCATGCGTACATTGGATGCAGGGATGGACGGTGATAAGCTTCGTGCTTTCGTTCATGGCTGCATGGACCTGGGTATTGATACATTCGACCATGCACCGGTATATGGAGCTGGCAAATGTGAGAAAATTTTCGGAGATGAGGTACTTAGAAAAGATCCTTCTCTTCGTGACAAAATGAAAATCGTTACAAAAGCAGGTATTATTTTACCGGGACAGAAGGGAAATTCCCATATTTATTATGATTCCACAAAGGAAAATATCCTGGCTGAGATGGATGCATCTCTGGAGCGCCTGGGTACAGACCATGTAGATCTTCTTCTGATCCATCGTCCGGATGTGCTGAGCAATCCACAGGAGACTGCTGAGGCCCTGGCACAGATCGTAAAAGAAGGAAAAGCCCTCAATGTTGGTGTATCCAACTATGAGCCTGCACAGCTGGAAGCACTTCAGAAATACCTGCCGGTTAAGGTCGTTGCAAACCAGATGGAGTTCTCTGTAAAAGCTACTTACAATTTCTTCAACGGTGTTGTAGACAATGCACAGATGAACCAGACAGGCCTTATGGCATGGTCCCCGCTTGGCGGCGGCAGCGTATTCAAGGGTGAGGATGAGCAGTCTGTACGTCTTCGCGCAGAGATCCAGAAGATCGCTGAAGCACATCAGGTAAGCATGGATGTGGTTATGTATGCATTTGTTCTTCGTCATCCGGCTAAGATCATGCCGATCACCGGAACCATGAACCTGGATCGTGTGAAAAATGCAGTGGATGCACTGAAGCTTGAGCTTACCTATGATGAGTGGTATGCGATCCTGGCTGCATCCCGCGGATTTGATGTGCCGTGATCATAGATTCTTGTATAGGATAAGATTGTACGAAAAGGGAGAAGTCCCTTTTCGTGCTGCCTAAACGAAAAGAGGAGTAGACATAAAATGGGAAAAGTAAAATATGCGGTAATTGGTTCCGGATGGCGTGCCGAATTTTATATCCGTATTGCAAAGGCTGTTCCGGAAAAATTTGATCTGACAGCTGTTTTGATAAGAGATGAAGAAAAAGGCAGAAAGTTCAGTGAAAAATTTGGCGTCAAAGTAGTAAATACAGTTGATACTTTGATGAAAGATGAGCCGGAGTTTGTTGTTCTGGCAATCAAACGTGGCTGCGTAACAGATTATCTGCTTGAACTGTTTGAAAAAGGTATTCCTGTACTTACAGAAACACCTCCTGGAGAAAGTCAGGAGGATCTGCAGAAGCTGTGGAGTGCTTATGAGAAATATCAGCCTAAAATCCAGGTGGCAGAGCAGTATTTCCTGCAGCCGCTGTATGCATCCTGGCATAAAGCCATTGCAGATATGAAACTGATCGGAAATGTGGAAAATATTAATATTTCTGCACTGCATGGATATCACGGGATCAGCATGATCCGATGGATGCTTGGCACAAAGGGACAGAAATGTACCATGTACGGAAAAAGATATCATTTTTCTGTGACAGAGACTTATGGCCGTGAGGGAATGGCTTTTGATGGAGAAACCTTTGTATGCCCAAGAGATCGTGTGACTCTGGAATTTGAAAACGGACAGGTGGCATTTTTTGATTTCTCTGATCCGGCACAGTATCATTCCTTTATCCGTACCCGTCAGCTGTCCGTTCAGGGAGACAGAGGAGAGATCGATGATCTTACCATTCGTTATCTTACACCAGAGAATATCCCTGTAACACAGGAACTGAACAGGATCGACCTTGGCGTTTATGGTAATCAGGAGTGGTCCCATTTTGCGATTATGCTTGGGGAAAAATTCCTTTATAAGACACCATTTGTTAATGCCAGACTGAATGATGATGAGATTGCTGTAGGAAGTCTGCTTCTTGGTATGTCAGAGTATGTAAAGAGTGGAAAAGAAATCTACTCTCTTGCAGATGCGCTTCAGGATATGTACCTTTGCCTGAAAATGGAAGAGGCAATGGCTGATCCATATAAGCCTGTGGTAACTGAGAAACAGCCTTGGGATGCAGCTTTAAAGATTTGATGGCAAAAAAGAGCCAGTGAAACAGGAGTGTGAAAAATGTCTGACCCTATGAAGTGGAAACCGGAATTTAGAAATCGATATGAATGCCGGGAGGCGGAACTGAGATCTTTATATGAGCAGCTGTATCCGGGACAAAAGGAAGGCTTTGCTTATCTGATACAGCGTATGTATCAGAATTATGTGGAACGCCCTGTACCATTACGGAAAATTGACCGGAAGCGGGAGAAAGATCCCGGCTGGTACAAAGGCAATGATATTCTGGGTATGATGATGTACACAGATGCATTTGCAGGTACGCTGCAGGGGGTAAAGGAAAAGCTGGATTATGTAAAATCCTGTGGTGTAAATTATCTCCATATGATGCCTTTGCTGGAAAGCCCGAAAGGCAGAGATGATGGAGGATATGCTGTGGCTGATTTCAGAAAGGTAAAGCCGGAGCTGGGAACCATTGAAGACCTGAAGGAGCTGACTTCTTTATGCCATGAGCAGGGAATCAGCTGCTGTCTGGATTTTGTAATGAACCATACCAGTGAAGACCATGCCTGGGCAAAAGCAGCAAGAGCCGGAGATCCACAGGCCAGAAGCCGGTATTTCTTTTATGATAATTGGGATATTCCCAACCGGTATGAAGAAACAACACCCCAGGTCTTTCCAACCACCGCACCTGGGAATTTCACCTGGCTGCCGGATTGCAACCAGGTAGTGATGACCACCTTTTATCCATATCAGTGGGATCTTAATTATGCAAATTGCATGGTATTTAATGATATGGTGGATAACATGCTGTTCCTTACCAATTGCGGAATCGATGTGATCCGTTTGGATGCAGTACCTTATATATGGAAGGAACTGGGAACAAAATCCAGAAATCTGCCACAGGTCCATACTCTTGTACGTATGATGCGCCTGGTTAGTGAGATTGTATGCCCGGGAGTACTGCTTCTGGGAGAAGTGGTGATGGAGCCTGCCAAGGTACTGCCTTATTTTGGCAGCGTTGATAAACCGGAATGCCATATGCTTTACAATGTTACAACTATGGCAAGTACCTGGAATACCATTGCCACAAAGGATGTGAGTCTTCTTAGAAGACAGATGGATCAGGTATGTGCTCTTCCCAAGGAATATGTTTTCCTGAATTATCTTAGATGTCATGATGACATCGGATGGGGGCTGGACTATGATTGGCTGAAGCAGTTTGGCATTGAGGAAGTGCCACATAAAAAGTATCTGAACGATGTGCTTACCGGAAGAGGGTATGACTCAGATGCAAGAGGTGAGCTTTATAATGACGATCCAAGGCTGGGGGATGCCCGGCTGTGCGGAACAACTGCTTCTCTGTGCGGACTGGAGACTGCCTTGTACGAAAACAATCCGGATAAAGTGAAACGGGCAGTTGCCTGTGATCTGATGCTGCATGCATATCTTCTGATCCAGAGCGGAATTCCCGTCCTCTACAGTGGGGATGAGGTTGGTCAGTTGAATGACTACAGCTATAAAGAAAATCCTGATAAATGTGCAGACAGCCGTTATCTGCACAGGGGAAAATTTCAGTGGGAAAAGCTGAAAAAAACAGATAAGAATTACAGGGTTTCCATGGAGATTTTCCATACACTCCGAAAAATGGAAGAGATTCGTGAACAGCATCCGGTATTTAACGGAAAAGCGGATGTGTGGACATTTGACACAGGCTATTCCCATGTGCTTGGTATCGGCCGTTACCTGGACGGGGAAGAGATCCGTGCATATTTCAATTTCAGCGAGTATGAATTGGATGAGGTATGGATGCCAATGGATGAAGGCAGGAAATATACAGACCTGCTTAGCGGCATGACCATGGAAGCAGCAGGAAATCATCTTTCTGGCTATGGATGCCGTTGGTTTTACAGAAAATACAATCATTAAAAATAATCATTAAAAAATAACGCCCTCTTAATGATGAAACCGCGTATTTGGTATTAATTACTAAATATGCGGTTTTTGATTTGTATTACTTACACAAAGCTGATAAAAATTAAAGTCAAACGATTGACAAAAGAGAATAAAATTTATATAATCAGTACATAGTCAAACGATTGATAAAAGTATTTATTGTGCAAATTAGTAGCCGCCAGATGTGCTTTTGTCTTATAACAGCTAAGGCATCAGGCAGTTTCGCAGTTACGCAGGCTGCTTGTAAGAGAGGAGGAGTAGAGAGTGAACATAACAGATGAAGTTCAGGTTAAGCTTGACAGAGTGAGAGGACTTATGAAGGAGAAGCACCTGGATGTGGTCCTGCTTTCTAAGAACGAGAATTTTTTCTGGATTACCGGTGGTAAGAGCGCTTTTGTAGATAAGTCAGGACCAGCGGCATCCAAGATCATGATCACTGCAGAACAGAATTATGTGGTTTGTAATTCAAGTGAGAGATACCGTGTAATGGATGAGGAGTTGACAGATGGTACATTTGAATTGATCCCATACCTTTGGCATGAAAGTGAGGCAAAGGTCCTGGAGCAGTATCTGGCAGGTAAGAAGGTAGCCAGCGACAATGGATGCTATGGGGAGGATATTGGAACAGATATCCAGCACCTGCGTTACGTGCTTACAGATGCAGAGGTTGCCCGTTTCCGCATGATCGGACCTGAAGCAGCACAGATTCTTGAGGATTGCTGCCGACAGATTAAGAAGGGTGACTCTGAGATGGAAGTAGCCGGTATGGTGAACGGTGCTTTTTTTGCAAAAGGATATCAGATGCCGGTTACGCTGGTAGCAGCAGATGAACGTCTTAAGAAATACCGCCACCCCATTCCTACAGACAATCGTGTAGAGAAATATATGATGGTTGCCATCTGTCCACAGAAATATGGCCTTACGGTATCTCTTACCAGATTGGTTTCTTTTGGCCAGGTGGATGAGGACAAGAAGAAACGGCTGGATGCAGTGCTTAAAGTAGATGCAGCATATATTTTATCTACAGTACCCGGTGTTAAGGCCAAGGATGTACTGGAGGCTGGTAAGAAGGTTTATGAAGAAGAGGGATATGGGGAAGATTTCCATCTTCACCATCAGGGCGGCGCTCTTGGTTATCCTACCAGGGATTATTGTACAGACTTTTCCAATACAGAGACAGTACTGGAGCATCAGGCTTTTTCTTGGAATCCTACTATTGCCGGAGTTAAGGCAGAGGATACTTTTATTGTGATAGACGGGAAGCCGGAAGTGATCTCTCATACAGGCAGCTGGGTATACGAAGATGTAACATACAAAGGGCAGCATATTTTAAGACCGGGTATCTTGGTTTTATAAAGAATAATTAAGGAGAAACAAATGGGCGAAGTTGTTTTGAAATTAAAGGGTGTCTGCAAAGAGTTCCCAGGTGTAAAGGCTCTGGACGGAGTGGATCTGGAAGTACGTGAAGGCGAGGTTATGGCACTTCTGGGAGAGAACGGAGCAGGCAAAAGTACACTTATGAAATGCCTGACAGGAGTGTATCAGCGTGATGCCGGTTCTATCCAGTTCAAGGGAAAAGAGATCAATTATACCAATGCCAGGCAGGCACAGGATGACGGGATTTCCATTATCCACCAGGAACTTAATCTGATTCCTAAGATGAAAGTATATGAGAATATTTTCCTGGGCAGAGAGCTTAAGAATAAGATGGGCAAGATCGATATTAAGCAGATGTACAATAAGACAGCAGAGATGCTGAAGTCCATGAATGTAGATCTGAAGCCTGATCAGAAGATCTGTGAGTTATCTGTGGCACAACAGCAGATGGTTGAGATCGCTAAGGCCCTTCTTTTGGATACCAAGGTGATCGTTATGGATGAGCCTACAGATGCACTTACCGATTCAGAGGTAGTCAGCCTGTTTAAGATCATCAATGATCTTAGGGACAGGAAGAAAGCAGTTGTTTATATTTCCCATAGACTGGAAGAGATTTTTGAGATCTGTGACAGGGCCACCATCCTCCGCGACGGCGCATTCATCGGTGAGAAGAAAGTTTCAGAGCTTACCTATGATGAACTGATCAGCATGATGGTTGGGCGTAAGCTGGAGAATCAGTTCCCTTATGAGGCAATGAAGCCTGGTAAGACAGTCCTTTCCGTGAAGAATCTGAGTAATGATTATGTACATGATATTTCTTTTGATGTCAAGGCCGGTGAGGTATTGGGTGTGGCAGGTCTTGTAGGTGCAGGACGTACAGAGCTAGCCAAGACTTTATATGGTGTTTTCCATTACGACAAGGGTACCGTGGAGCTGGACGGACAGCAGATCCATCCCAAAAACCCAAGTGATGCCATCAGGAATGGCATTTATTATATGACTGAGGACAGAAAGGGTGACGGTCTTGTATTGATCATGAATGTAAAGGAGAATATCTCTCTTTCTTCATCAGACAAGATTACCAGCAGCGGTCATATCAATGAGAAAAAAGACAGAGAATATGCAGAAGATTATGTGAAAAAGATGCGTATCAAAACACCGTCTGTTTTCCAAAAAACAAGAAATCTTTCAGGCGGCAATCAGCAGAAGGTCATTCTGGCAAAAGCAATGATGTCTGATCCCAAGGTGCTGATTCTTGATGAGCCTACAAGAGGTATTGATGTTGGAGCAAAGAAAGAGATTTATCTTCTGATCAATGAACTTCGCAGGCAGGGAAAAGCAGTGATTATGATTTCTTCAGAAATGCCGGAGATTCTGGGTATGAGTGATCGTATTATGATTCTCCATGAAGGTCAGAAAAAGGGAGAACTGAGCAGAGAAGAGGCAACACAAGAGAAGATCATGGATAAGATTCTTAGTTAAAGGGAGAACAAGAGAAATGGAAAGCAAGACAACAAATAAAGGATTAAAATTTATAAACAATTATCGCCAGGTTATTATTCTGCTGGCAGAGATCATTATTTTCTCACTGATCAGCAGCAGATTCCTTTCTGTTGGTAATCTTACCAACGTACTGAAGCAGGTTTCTATCAATGCGATTCTGGCAGCAGGCGTGAGCTTTGCCATCATCCTGGGCGGTATCGATATTTCCATCGGATCAGTTGTAGGATTTACCGGTGCCATTGCAGCCGCTTTGGTTGTCAGAGATGTTCCGCTGGTTGTTGTTATTCTGGCAACACTGGCTATCGGTGCTGTAGCAGGTCTGATCAATGGTGTGTTTATTGCATACTTTGATCTGCAGCCAATGATCGTAACACTTGCAACACTGTCTGTATTCAGAGGTGCTACCCTGGTATTTACAAATGGTGCAACAGTAGCAATGTCAAAGGGTGCATGTGCTGCTTCCTTTAAATTCCTTGGATCTGGCAGGATTTTTGGATTCCTGTACATGCCGGTTCTGATCATGGCACTTGTATTTATTGTTGTGTACTATGTTCAGAACAAAACATCTTTCGGACGCCATATGTATGCAGTGGGTGGCAATGAGGATGCTGCTTATCTTTCCGGTTTGAATGTACGCAAGATCAAATTAATGTGTCATGTGATCTGTGGTATCCTTGCAGGTCTTGCAGGTGCAGTTATGTGTGCTCGTGTTGGTTCTGCTCAGCCTACTGCAGGTGAAAGCTATGAGATGGATGCTATCGCAGCCTGCGTTGTTGGTGGTACATCCTTACGAGGTGGCGAAGGCCGCATTGCAATGACACTTGTTGGTGCCATTATCATTGGTATGATCAACAATATCCTGAACATTATGAATGTGTCCAGCTACTGGCAGACTATCGTAAAAGGTGTTGTTATCCTGGCAGCTGTACTTATGGACAGAAAAAGTAACAACTAAGCAAAATTGAAGGGACCCGAATATTTACGAAGTAAATTTTGCACTACTTCAATAATAGAAATTTATATAAAACCGTACTTATGCAGCAGAAGCTGTATAAAATATATAATGTCATGGGAGGACAAAAAAATGAAAAAACTTATCGCAGGAGCATTAACCGCAGCAATGGTACTTGGAACAGTGACACCAGCCGCAGTCTTTGCTGACGAGAAACAGGATCTTACACTTGGTCTTATGTTATCTGATAACACAAACCAGTTCTTCTCCACCCTTGAGGATGCTTTCAAGAAAGCAGCAGAAGATGCAGGGTATGAAGTGATCTCTCTTTCTTCCGGTAATGACGCTGCAAAGGACGTTACAAACATGGAAGACCTGCTGACACAGAACCCGGATGTTATCGTTTATAATCCGGTTGATTCCGATGCTGCAGGTGATGCTGTTGCAATGGCAAATGATGCAGGTATCCCGGTTGTTACAGTTGACCGTGCTGCCAACAGTGGTGATATTGTTTGCCACATTGCATCTGATAACGTATATGGCGGCGAGATCGCAGCTCAGTACATCGTAGATCAGCTTCCGGATGGCGGACAGGTTGTTGAGATCCAGGGCCAGGCTGGTGCAAGTGCTACCAACGAGCGTGGAGAAGGCTTCCACAACATTATGGATGACAATGACAAATTTGAAGTTGTTGTTTCTCAGACAGGTAACTGGTCTTCTTCTGAGGCTATGAGTGTTATGGAGAATGCTCTGACAGCTAATCCGGATATCAAGGCTGTATTCTGCCACAATGATCAGATGGCATTAGGAGCTATCGAAGCTTGCCAGCAGGCAGACAGAGATGACATCGTTATCGTTGGATTTGATGCAGATGCAGATAACCTGGATGCAATCAAGGCTGGTACACAGGCTGCAACTGTTCGTCAGCTTCCGGCTCTTATGGGAGAGACTGCAGTAGAGGTTTGCGGAAAGATTGCAGCTGGCGAGGAAGTTGAAACTTCTATCGGTACAGAGGTTGAGCTTGTAACAGCTGATAATGTAGATGCAGATGCAACAGCAGAGGAAGAGGCAACAACAGAGGAAGATGCAACAGCAGAGGAAGATGCAACAACAGAGGAAGAGACAGAGACAACAGATGCTGAGTAAGTAATTCGTTCAAAATGCAACACCGGGGAGATACATCCCCGGTGTTTTGAAAAAACGGGAGAATATTTATGGGCAAATCATATAGAGAAGAGCTTGTGGGTGTATTTGGGTGTCCGATCGACGAGAACCCTACAGTAGTAGTGGCAGAGGCAGCATTTAAAGACCTGGGGATTCCTTACCGTTATCTTACCATTCTGGTAAAACCGGAAGATCTTGAGAATGCAATGAAAGCACTGCCAGCATTGAATATGAAAGGTATCCATCTTACCATTCCACATAAAGTGGAGGTATTAAAATATCTGGACCATGTGGCTGAAGATGCAGCCATTATGGGCGCTGTTAATACCGTATGGGTAAAAGATGGTGAATTATATGGCGAGAACACAGATGGTAAAGGATTTATCAAATCCCTTCAGGATGAAAATGTAGAGATGAAGGGCAAGAAAGTTATGATGCTGGGAGCTGGAGGAGCCGGCCGTGCCATCGCAGTGGAGCTTGCAAATGCAGGTGCAGAGACGATCCTTATTGCCAACCGTCCAGGTTCTGGCAGAGGAGAGGAACTGGTAAAGCTTGTAAATGAGAAAACATCTGCCAATGCAAAATACATTTGCTGGGATCATACCCTGGATGTTCCGGAAGATGTGGATATTCTTGTAAATGTTACAAATATCGGCCTGTATCCGAATGTAGATCAGAAACCAGATATTAATTATGCTACCGTAAAGCCTGAGATGGTAGTATGTGATGTGATTCCAAACCATCCACATACAATGTTCCTGAAAGAGGCAAAGAAGAACGGTGCAAAGACTATTGATGGCCTTGGCATGTTGGTTAATCAGGCTGTGATCAGTTTTAAATTCTGGTCCGGCCGTGACTGTAATGCAAAGGTTATGAAAGAGGCACTGGCAAAAGAATACGGAGTAGAATTAGAGGATTGATATGGGAAAATTAAGTGATAAAGAAAAATATGACATTCTCTGCAAACAGGAAGAGGAGCTTCGATTTGAGCATTTTGATAATGATGATGCATGGAAGCTTGGAAAGATTCTTGTGAAAAAGGCAAAAGAGGATAAGCTACCCATTGCAATCGATATTCAGATCAATGGGTATCAGGTTTTTAGGTATGGGTTTGCAGGAACCAACGGATTTAATGAGATCTGGCTTCAGAGAAAGATCAATTCTGTAAACATGATACACAGAAGCACGCTGCGAATTCATTATATGAAGTCTGTAGGGCAGGATGATCTGTTTGTCGATGGACATCTGGATCCGGATGAGTACAGTATGATGGGCGGCGGATTTCCTATCTATGTAAATGGTGTTGGTGTAGTAGGCGTACTTTCAGTATCAGGACTGGAACATCACGAAGATCACAATACTGCAGTATATGGGATTTGTAAATTCCTGGGCAAAGAGGTTAAGCTGATTCACGCAGAGTCATAAGAGAATGCCGGGGAAGATGCTGACAGCAAGGGATTGGCATTATTAAATATAAAGGAGAAGACACAGATATGGGAGACAAAGTATATCTTGGAAATGACACAGCAGGCTATTATTTGAAATCAAAATGTATCGAGTATCTGGAAGGAAAAGGGATTCCTTATGTAGATTGTGGATCTGATGATAATCCGGATATTGAGGCAACCCGTTATCCGTTTTTTGCAGCAAAGGTGGCAAATGCAGTTCGTTCCGGCGAGGCAAGATGCGGCGTACTGATCTGCGGAACCGGTATCGGTATCAGCATGGCAGCAAATAAATTTAAAGGCATCCGTGCAGGTCTATGCAGTACACAGTATCAGGCTGAGATGACCAGACGTCATAATAATGCAAATATTCTGTGCATGGGTGGAAAGACCATTGGTGAGTGGGAAGCTATTGAGATGCTTGAGATTTTTCTGAACACCCCTTATGATGGAGGTTTCCATGACGGATCTCTGGATCTGATAAAAGATATTGAGAACCTTACCATGAATGACGAAGTATGGAATGAAGAGCCAAGAAAGATTTCCACAGGTCCTTTAGCAGACGCAGAAATCTTTGATAGAAGCAAGGGTTGATGATATAGTTATTGATCGGTAAAGGGCATGCCAAGTATATTGGGTGCCCTTTTCATAAAATTAGAAATAATCTGGAGTGAAGATATGTCAACATTAAAAGACGTAGCTGAGATCGCCGGGGTTTCCGTAAGTACCGTATCTTATGTTCTGAGCGGCAAGAAAACAGTCCGTCCGGAAACGCTGAAAAGGATACAGGATGCTATCAAGCAGGTAGATTACTGTCCCAATCTTTTGGCCAGCGGTTTAAAAACAAATCTATCAAAAACCATAGGGGTTGTGATGTGGGATATGCAAAACAATTATTCCATTGAAGTGCTTCGTGTGATGGAAGATACAATCTGCAAGTACGGCTATTGTATGATCGTATGTGATTCGGATCAGAGCCCTGAAAAGGAAAAAAAGAATCTGCGAAGACTGCTGGCTCGGAATATTGACGGTCTGATCCTGATGGGTAGTGGAAACAACGTATTATCCAGCTACCGGAACGCACAGATACCGATTGTCTGTATTGATCGTGCGGCTGACGAAGCATTTCTTACTGTGCAGTCAGACAGTGTTGCAGGTGGGCAGATGGGAACTGAATATCTTCTTTCCAAAGGCCGCAGGAAAATTTTGTTTTTAGGATATGACCTGGATTTCGATTTTGCAAGGAAAAGGCTTCTGGGGTACAAAAAGGCAATGGAGCTTGCCGGTTTATCTGATGAGATTCATTATGAAATTCTGCCAGAGCGTTCCGTTAAATGCGCAATGGACAGGGTGGAGAAGCTTTTGCAGGATAAGTTTGATTATGACGCAGTGTTTGGCTGCGTGGATTATTTTGCAATTGGTGCAATGAATGCACTGATCAAACATGGGTACCAGGTGCCAGAACAGGTGTCTATACTTGGGTTTGATGGCAGCGACATGGGGAAGCTGTCCATAAAAGAGCTGACAGCGGTTGCCCAGCCCAAACAGGCTTTGGGAAAAGCAGTTGTTGAGTATCTGATGCGACTGATCCGCAAAGAAAAGATACAGGAAAAATGTGTTCTTATGGAACCATATATTATTGAAAGAGAAACCTGTTAAAATAGCTTGTAAAAATCATTAAAAATTTTTTTACTTTAACTCTTTTTTAGTGTAAAGTGATGAAATACACAAAAAGCATTGACAATTGAATTGTTTGGGACTAAAACAATGGTAATTTTTACATCAATTGTATCTTATCTGGTAACTGTAAGGGCATTGAGCCGTTATCTTACCTGTATGATACAGAGGGGAGAAAGACAGATGAATACATTAGTTATTGTTTTAGTTGCTGCAGTTTTGCTTGTTGCTGCTTATGTGTTGTACGGACGCTGGCTTGCCAACAAATGGGGGATTGATCCGAAGGCAAAAACACCGGCGCGTAAATTTGAAGATGGACAGGATTATGTCCCAACAGATGGATGGACTGTTTTCAGTCATCAGTTTTCCTCTATTGCAGGTGCAGGGCCTGTGACAGGTGCTATCCAGGCTGCTGTATTTGGCTGGGTGCCGGTGCTTTTATGGGTGCTGATCGGAGGTATTTTTTTCGGTGCAGTTACTGATTTTGGTGCCTTGTATGCAAGTGTGAAGAATGATGGCAAATCCATGGGACTCCTGATTGAAAAATATATCGGAAAGCTGGGGAGAAAGCTGTTTCTGCTTTTCTGCTGGCTTTTCACATTACTTGTAATTGCTGCGTTTGCAGATATGGTTGCAGGTACTTTTAATGCTTATGTTGTTGCGGATGGTGTTGCATCTCTTTCAGATGCAGCCAGGACAAATGGAGCTGCCGGAACGATTTCTCTTCTGTTTATTGGATTTGCAATGATTTTCGGTTTGATTCAGAAAAAAATGAATTTCCATGGCTGGAAAGAAACTGTAACCGGGCTGATCTGTACAGTTGCTGCACTGGCCATTGGTATGATGCTTCCCATAATAGCAGGGAAAGATACATGGACTTATATTACATTTGTATATATTTTCTTTGCTGCTGTATTACCTATGTGGCTGTTAAAACAGCCTCGTGACGCGATGACTACTTATATGTTTATAGGTATGATCGCAGGTGCAGCCCTGGGACTGCTGGTAGCACATCCTTCTATGAACCTTCCGGCATTTACTGGATTTCACAATGATGCATTGGGAGATATGTTCCCGATTTTGTTTGTTACAGTAGCCTGTGGTGCAGTTTCCGGATTCCACAGTCTGGTTTCTTCCGGTACATCCTCAAAAACAGTTGCCAACGAAAAGGATATGCTGAAGGTGGGATATGGTGCAATGGTACTGGAAAGTCTGTTGGCTGTGCTGGCTCTTTGTGTAGCCGGTGCTGCAGCATCTGCAGACGGCACTCCGGCATCAGGTACGCCATTTCAGATTTTTTCCAGTGGAGTAGCAGGCTTCTTTGAAATGTTTGGCGTGCCGGTTTACGTGGCGCAGTGTTTTATGACTATGTGTGTATCTGCGCTGGCACTGACAAGCCTGGATGCAGTTGCACGTATTGGCCGTATGAGCTTCCAGGAACTTTTCAGTACGGATGATATGGAGCATGCAGAAGGATGGCGAAAGCTTTTCTGCAATAAATATTTTTCAACGATCCTTACTTTGGCAGCAGCTTTCGTTCTGACAAGGATCGGATATGCAAATATCTGGCCATTATTTGGATCTGCCAATCAGCTGTTATCTGCACTGGTGCTTGTCACCTTGTGTGTATTTATGAAGGTTACAGGAAGAAGTAATAAGATGCTGTTTCCACCGCTGATCATCATGCTTCTGGTAACCGGCACTGCGCTGGCAGAGCGGACCATTGGTCTGGTGAAGGCAATTGCGGCAGGTTCTGCTACTTTTCTGGTAGAAGGGCTCCAGTTGATCATTGCCATACTGCTGATCATTCTTGGACTTACCATCGTGATCAATTCTCTGAGAGCCTATTTCGCATCTCGGAAGAATTCAGAAAAAGCGTAACTATTTAGTATCCTTTGAAATTTTCAGATTCCTAGGCTGATGCAGGCCTGGGGATTTATACGTTGACAGGTTCCAAAAAACTGGAGTATACTAACACTGTCTTTACAGTAAAGACAAAAGTAACTGTTTCATATCATTACAGTTACAAACAAAATACTTTTACATTTCCAGGAGGGCGGAGTTATGAAGAAAAACAACAGTATTCAGACAGTTGTAGCTGTTGGTATCGGTGCAGCACTGTTTTTTGTGTTGGGACGTTTTGTTGCGATCCCAAGTCCGGTACCTAACACAAATATCAGCCTGCAGTATGCAGTACTTGCATTGCTTGCTGCTATGTACGGACCATTTGCAGGTGGACTGATTGGATTTATCGGACATACATTGATTGATTTGTCCTGGGGCGGCAGTCCGTGGTGGAGCTGGGTAATCGCATCCACATTTGTTGGTATTGTGGTTGGCCTGTTTGCCAAGAAGCTGGATATCCAGGAAGGTGATTTTGGCAAGGGCAAGATTGCCACATTTGCAATCTCCAATATTGCTGCACATTTGGCAGCTTGGATCGTAGTAGCACCGGTTCTTGATATTCTTATTTATGCAGAGCCTGCTAACAAGGTTTTTGCACAGGGCGCATTTGCTGCTGTATCCAATATCCTTACAGCTGTGATCGTAGGTATCCTGCTTGTGATCGCATATACCAAGACCATTGCTAAGAAAGGCTCTCTGGATCAGGAATAATCAGACAGAGCACTTAGTAAAAATCAGAAATATTAAAATCTTAAGCGGTTTTGTAACTGTAAGTGCAGAGAATATCTGCTTAGATTTTAAGAAGAAGGCTTTTCCATATTCTTTAGGGGTGTGGAAGAGCTTTTTTTATGTTATAATCAAATATGTTATGTTTGAATCATTTAACTGAGGTATATACATATGACGGAACTGAAAAAACCTATTATTTCATTTAAGGATTTTTCCTTTCAGTACAGGGCACAGAAAAAGCCTACACTGACTGGGATCAATCTTGATATTTACCCTGGCGAGAGAGTTTTGATCGCCGGTCCTTCCGGCAGTGGTAAAAGTACGCTGGCATCCTGCGTGAATGGTCTGAATCCTTTCTCAAATCCAGGAGAGTGCACTGGAAGTCTGATGGTGGATGGTGTGGATGCACCAAACAGCAGTATTTTTGAACTTTCTGCACATGTAGGTACTGTCCTCCAGGATCCTGACGGACAGTTTATCGGTCTGACAGTAGGGGAGGATATTGCATTTGCATTGGAGAACAGCTGCACCCCGCAGGATAAGATGCACAAGATCACAGAGCATGTGGCGGATCTGGTAGGGATCCGGCAGCATCTGGAGTATGCGCCCCATGAATTATCCGGCGGCCAGAAACAGAGAGTTTCGCTGGCTGGTGTGATGGTGGACAGGGTGAAGATCCTTTTATTTGATGAACCGCTGGCCAATCTGGATCCGGCTACTGGCAAACAGGCCATCGAACTGATCGATGAGATCCAGGAGAAGACAGATACGACAGTACTGATCATTGAGCACAGGCTGGAGGATGTCCTGTGGCGAAATGTGGACAGGATCGTTTTGGTAAATGAAGGGAAGATCCTGGCGGATATGCATCCGGATGAACTGCTTGCCACCAGCCTTCTGGCGGAGAATGGGATCCGTGAGCCTTTGTATGTAACCGCTATGCGATATGCCGGGATCCAGATCACGCCACAGAAGAAGCCTTCCCATGTGGATCATACTGTGCTTGACGAACAGGACATCCGCAAGCTTTCCGGCTGGTTTGAATCCAGACCACAGCCAAAGCCAAAGGAAGAACCACAGGTTCTGCTGCAGGTAGAGGGGCTGAGCTTCGGATATACAAAGGAGCGGCAGACGCTGCATAATGTAAGCTTTTCTATTGGAAAAGGAGAAATGGTCAGCATCGTAGGACAGAATGGTGCAGGGAAGTCCACGCTGTCCAAGGTGATCTGCGGCTTTGAGCAGGCAGAGAAGGGCAAGATCCTTTTTGAAGGACGGGACATTACCGGAGAAAATATCCGTAAAAGAGCAAAATATATTGGATATGTAATGCAGAATCCTAATCAGATGATCTCTAAAAACATGATTTTTGACGAGGTTGCCCTGGCACTTCAGGGAAGTGGTATGGATCAGGCGCAGATCAGGGAAAAGGTGGAGTCTACCCTGAAGATCTGTGGCTTATATCCTTTCCGAAACTGGCCGGTTTCTGCATTAAGCTTTGGACAGAAGAAGCGGGTGACTATAGCAAGTGTGCTGGTGCAGGATCCAAGACTGATCATCTTAGATGAGCCTACGGCAGGCCAGGATTTCAGACATTACACGGATATTATGGAGTTTTTGCGGGGGTTGAACCGACAGGGTGTAACAGTGATCATGATCACCCATGATATGCATCTGATGCTGGAGTATACTCCAAGAGCCCTGGTGTTTTGCGACGGACAGCTGATCGCAGACAGAAGTGCGGCAGGTGTTCTTTGTGATCCTGATCTGATACAAAAGGCAGCATTAAAGGAAACCAGTCTTTTTACATTAGCGAACCGGTGTGGGATCACTCCGGCAGAAGCTTTTGTAGAACGATTTATAGAGACGGACAGGGAGGTGCGCAGTCATGGCTGCTAAGACAGTATTAAATTATCTTCCCAGGGAAAGTGTGGTGCATAAGCTTACAGGTACCACCAAGCTGGCATTTTTTCTTCTGTTTACTTTTGCAAGTATGATCACCTATAATACCTGGGTGCTTTTAGGACTTTTGGCGGTCAGTCTATTTGCTTTTAAGCTGAGCCGGATCCACTTTCGGGAAGTTCGGTTTATGATGATCTTTATGCTGGTATTTCTCCTTTTGAATAATTTGTTTATTTTGCTGTTTGATCCTAACCAGGGCACCACATTGTATGGGACCCGCCATGTGCTTTTTCACTTGTTCTGGAGGTATGATATCACCCAGGAGCAGCTGTTTTATATGCTGAATATCTCTCTGAAGTATTTTGTGGCGCTTCCGGTGGCGATTTTGTTTATTTCTGCTACCAATCCAAGCGAATTTGCGGCCAGCCTGAACAGCATTGGTGTTTCCTACAAGATTGGATATTCTGTGGCAATTGCCCTCCGCTATATTCCGGATATCCAGAGAGATTACCACAGTATCAGCCAGGCACAGCAAGCCAGAGGGGTTGAGCTGGGAAAAAGCGAGCCGTTTTTTGCCAGACTGAAGAACTCTGTCAGCATCCTGATGCCGCTGATCCTTACCAGCCTGAATCGGATCAATACCATTTCCAATGCTATGGAACTAAGAGGCTTTGGAAAGGATAAAAAGCGTACCTGGTATATGAAACGTCCATTTGCCCGCAGGGATTTTGTGGCCCTTGCCTTGGGGGTTGTGCTATTTGGAATCAGCCTTGGAATTACCCTGCGTTTTGGACGATTTTATAATCCTTTCAAATAAGAGACGATCTAAAGGATATTTTGAGGGAAAAACTTGTAACTGTGAGGATGATTACTGAGCACTTATAATAAATGTTTTTATTACACGGAAAACTTGTTCCACAGAAGCAGACATGTTTGCTTTGGCATTTTCACTATCCATAGCCTCTTCCAGGGAAACCGGGGATCTGAGAATAGGGAAGAATGCGTCAATACCGGACTGATTGCAAATGACAGCGTCAGGGGTTACGCATCCTGAAAAAGCCAGAACCGGTTTTCCGTATTTTTTTGCCATTTGTGCTACACCTTGGGGGGCTTTGCCCATAACAGTTTGTGCATCCAGCCGGCCTTCTCCGGTTAGGATGATATCTGCATCTTTGATATAATCTTCCATGTGTGTTTCTTCCAGCACGATCTTGATCCCGGATTCCAAAGAAGCATTCAAAAAAGTACGAAAGGCAAAGCCAAGGCCGCCTGCCGCACCGCAGCCTGGATAGTCTGGATCTGCATCCGGATATATTTTACCAGCAAGGCTTGCAAAATGTGCCAGCCATGGATCCATAAGAGCGATCATTTCGTTATCTGCACCCTTCTGTGGTCCGAAGATGGCACTGCATCCTTCAGGACCGCAAAGTGGATTGCTCACATCACAGGCAATGCGGAAGGTACATTCTTTTAGTTCCGGAAGTACATGGGCATTATCAATGGTTTTCAGAAGGGAAAGCCCCTGGGCTCCATAAGGGATAGGATCCCCGGAAGCATCCAGAAAATCAAAGCCTAATGCCTGCAGCATCCCCACACCACCGTCATTGGTGGCACTTCCTCCGATCCCTACGATAAACTTACGGCAGCCTTGTGAGATCGCATCCAGGATCACCTGCCCCACCCCATAAGTGGTTGTATGCAGAGGATTTTTTTCTTTTCCATGTACAAGTGTGATACCTGCAGCACCTGACATTTCAATCACAGCAGTGTGGGAGGCAGGAAGGATGCCATAGCGGCAGTGAGCTGGTTTTCCGTCTGGACCGATTACTGTGACAGTACGAAAAGAGCCGTCCATGCCTTCAGTGATGGCAGTGACTGTGCCTTCGCCGCCATCTGCAAGAGGGCGGATACAGATATCAGCATCTGGAAAAACTTTTCGGATACCCTGGGCAGCTGCGATACCGGCTTCCTTAGAAGTCATACTTCCTTTAAATGAATCAATGGCAATTACAAGTTTCATGGTCAGATCTCCTTTTCTTGGGCTTACGAATCAAATCTTACTTTTGTTTATATTTTATCAGTTTTATCGCATGAAAAAATGGTATAAATAATAAAATATGGTTAAAAAAAACAAGAAATATATGTTATAAAGAACATATAAATTTATAAAAGCATAATGAGGGTGAAAACATGGAGATCATTGACAGGGAAACTGCCCAGTATATTGTGGATACAGTAAAGAGTGTATGTGGAAAAGATATTAATTATATTGATGCAAGGGGGATTATTATTGCCAGCACAGACCATAGCCGTGTAGATTCCTTTCATGAGATTGGTTATCAGGTAGTAACACAAGGGGATACAAAAGAAGTTTCAGGTGATGAAAGCTTTTGGGGTGTTCAAAAAGGAGTAAATCTTCCGGTTTTTTATCATGGAAAAGTGATTGCTGCAGTAGGAATCAGCGGCGAGCTGGAAGAGGCAAGAAAATATGCAGCCCTGGCACAGAAAATCACTACAATACTTTTGCGGGAAAGAGAAGTGGAGGCTAGAGGCAGCCAAAAGAGATCCAAGATCAGTTATATGCTTCGGATGCTGCTTAGGCAGGACATCACAGACTATACAGAACTGAAAGCTTTTTTTAAAGAAAATGGAATTAGGGAATCTGGAAAGTACAGGATGGCTTTTGTAAATGTAAGACAAGATGTTTTTGAGGAAGGAATGACCAATCCTGTGCTTCGTGTTTTTGAAAAGATCAGTCCTTGGTATACATATGAATATCCGGGAGAATATGTATTATTGTTGAAAGAAAGTGATACAGGCAAAACCATTCGCTTGCTGCAGGAACTGACCAGGGTTCATGAAGCAGAGATTACTGCAGGGATGGGAATGATTAAGGAACTTTCGCATATTTCCCAATCCTGGCAGGAGGCAAGGCTGGCTCAGAGATGTGTACAGGGCCGCAAAGGATTCTGCTTGTATGAAGAACTGGGATTTGAAATGCTTCTGGGAAATGTATCTGTAAAAGTGAAAACTCAGTATACAGAGAAAATTCTGCAGGGTCTGGCATCGGAGGATCTTCAAATACTGAAAGTCTATTACAGCCAGGATATGTCTTTGCAGAAAACTTGTGAATTGTTGAACATGCATAAAAATACTCTTCAGTACCGGCTGAACCGTATTCGGGAGATTTGTGGATATGACCCGAGAAGGTTCAGGGATGGGGTTTCATTGTATACAGCAGTGTGCGTGCAGGCAGAAAAGGACGAAAAACAGAAAAATGATTTTTAACAAATTGAACACATTTTTCCCACAAAGTAAACACAAATAACCCCTATACTGTGAAGCATCAAAAGGAAATGAAGCAGATATTAATGAGTGCAACAGATCATTAAAGAATGTAGCAGATCATTAAAGAATGCAGCAAATCGTTAAGAATGAAACAGACGATGAGTCTTTAAGGAGGTATATATCATGAAGGATTTTAATGAACTTAATGAGATGGATGAAATGAATGAGAATGAAAATAACAAAAAAGCAGAAAAGAAAAACCAGAAAAAGAAAATGATGAAGAAAGGTTTAAGCATCAGCCTTTGTGCAGTGCTTGCAGGAGGACTTGCAGCAGGTTCTTATCACGGATTTAATTATCTGAACAACTGGAATACAGCAAGCAATGTACAGGCTGCAGAGAGTGGCGACACACTTACTCTTCTGAAAGCTAAGAAGTCAAGCTCCGATGATTCTGACAAAAAAGATACAGCATCTGCAGACAGTATGGATGTATCTGCAATTGTAGAGCAGGCAATGCCTTCTGTAGTATCCATCAGTACCAAGTCTGTACAGGAGGTGCAGGATTATTACGGGATCTTCAGTCAGTACGGATATGCACCACAGGAGAGAGAGGTTGAAGGAAGCGGCTCCGGTATTATTATCGGGAAGAACGATACAGAGCTTCTGATCGCAACCAACTACCACGTAGTGGAGGGCGCAGATACATTATCTGTTGGTTTTGTTGATAACAATGCTTATGAAGCAAAAGTAAAAGGATATGATAAGGCAAATGACCTGGCAGTTGTATCCGTATCATTGGATGATATTTCCGATGATACCATGGATGCAATCTCTGTTGCAACCATCGGAAGCTCCGATGATTTGAAGGTTGGCGAGCAGGTAATTGCTATTGGTAATGCACTTGGTTATGGACAGTCTGTTACAACTGGTATTGTCAGTGCAAAGAACCGCAGAGCAAATTCTGATTATTCCCAGCAGACGGTTCAGAGTGATGAAGAAGATAACCAGAGCGGTATCAATCTGATCCAGACAGATGCAGCAATCAACCCTGGTAACAGTGGCGGTGCTCTTCTTAACATGAAGGGTGAGGTTGTTGGTATCAATTCCGCAAAGCTGGCATCTACTGAGGTTGAAGGTATCGGTTATGCAATTGCGATCTCTGATGTTGCAGATGATATTGAGAATCTGATGAATGCGAAGACAAGAGATAAAGTAGAGGGAAGCCATGGCGTACTTGGCATCAGCGGACGTACAGTCAGTGATGAAGCAAGCCAGTATTATGGTATTCCGGAAGGTGTTTATGTTGCAGAAGTAACGGAAGGCGGTGCTGCAGAGGCTGCTGGTATTAAGGAACAGAACATTATCACAAAGTTTGATGGCAAGACGGTTACTTCTATTGAAGATCTGGTAGATATGCTTGAGTACTATGAACCGGAAGAACAGGTAGAGGTTACGATCGCAACACTTAGTAAGGGCGGTTACAAAGAGAGTACTGTAGAAGTTACTCTTGGCTCCAGTGAGGACCAGGATCAGAGTAATGAGGACCAGGACAGCGATGTACAGAACAGTGATGATCAGGGCGATGATGTCCAGGGCGGTGACAACCTGTTTGATGATTTTGAACAGGGAGGCAGAAGTGGACTTCAGTTTGGTGATGGCGTGAACTAAAACCTTCTGGATTGAAAAGAATATGAAGCAGGTAAAGCACCTGGTATAAAATACCGCATCGGTTTCGGGAAAGGAAGCCGGTGCGGTATTTTTGCTGCCAGGCATCCGTAAGAAGCTGCCGGTGGCAGGTTCTGTAGGTGCAGAAGCGCATCAAATAAATGAATTGCTGTTTGTGGAAGAGTATAATATAATCGTATGATACGGAAATGGGAAGGGAGAACATTTGATGACAGATAAAATAGCATTGGTTTTTGATATTGATGATACATTATACCGCCAGATCGATTTGCTTCAGCCGGCATGTGAAGAGGCAATGGGCGGTAAAAAGCTGCCGGATCCAGAACTTTTTTACCAGATTTTTGGGAAAAGAAGCTACGAAATGTTCCTGGAAAGTTCTGCTGGAAGAATGGAACTTCACCAGTCAAGGATATGCCGCATTATGAAAACAATGGAAGACCTGCAGATTCCTTTTACAGAAGAAATGGCAGAAGATTTTCAGCGCAGATACAAAGAAAAACAGCAGAATCTGAAACTTTCACCGGCACTGGAGGAAATACTGGATATATGTAAATCTGCAGGGATACGGATGGGTGTGATCTCCAATGGTCCGGATCAGCATCAAAAGGATAAATGTCATATTATGGGACTGGAACAGTGGATTCCAATGGAACATGTGCTGGTTTCAGAAGGGGTTGGATGCGCCAAGCCTGAAAGCGAAATCTTCCGGATGGCAGAACAGCGGCTGGGGATTACTGATGAGACTGTTTATATGATCGGAGATTCCATCGCTAATGATATGACAGGAGCAATGAATGCAGGATGGAAAACCATCTGGGTGAATTACCACGGGTATAAGCTTCCAGAAGGGGCAAAGAGACCGGATTATCAGGTGGAAACACAGGAAGAATTACGGGATGTGATCCTAGGATTGGGGGATCTGCGGCCTTTTTAGCGTTTAATTATTATATAAAAATAAACATGTCTGCTTAAGCAGCAATCAGCAGCGCCTGGTATGTTTCTCCAAGGAAAAATTTGTTCCTTTTGGGTTAAGAAATCATATCAGGCGCTTTTGCTTTGTAAAGGCATGGTAAAATGTGCGGCAAAACATTGGAAACCATATTGTTTTACAAAAATTACAGTGCTATACTCCATCCCGTAAGCGAGAAAGCCTGACGGGCCCGGGACTTTTTTCTGCTGAGAATAAAAAAGACTTGATTTGATATTAAAATTCCATTTACTGGAGAGGAGTTATTATGAAGAAAAAATTAGTTGCAGGTCTTATCCTTGCCCTGAGTGCAGTAACCGTATGTCCGGCAGCAGCATTTGCTTCCACAGATCATTATACAGACAGTAGTGTAGTAGGAAAGGATAATGGCTGGGATGAGTGGTCATCCAGCTGGGAAACAACCGCAGCAGATTTTACAAAAGTTTCCCTTACACCTGGAGCAGATGATACAGAATTAAATTTTGCATGGTACAGTGAAAAGACAGACAGCCAGGCAACACCTGTGGTACATTTCGGGACAGACAAAGATAATCTGGAAACCTTTGAGGGAACCAGCGGAGACGTAGATCAGGATCTGACAGGTGACAAGGCTTATGAATATAATCATGTAACAGTTACCGGCCTTGAGCCAAACACCACTTACTATTATACAGTTGAGAAAAATGGTGAGCAGACAGAAGTAACAGAGTATACCACAAAGGGAATGGATACCGTAAAGATCCTGTATGTAGGAGATCCACAGGTTGGTGCTTCTAAAGGACAGACTCAGGACGGAGCGGAGTTATCCGCTGAGGATGGAGCAGCTAATACAGCAGCAAAGAACGATGGCTTTGCATGGTCACGTACACTGGATACAGCACTTGCAGAAAATCCGGATCTGAACTTTGTGATCTCTGCAGGCGACCAAGTAAATAAAACAGGAAAACCAAAGGAAGAAGAGTATGCATCTTATTTAAGCGCAGAAGCACTTACTTCCCTTCCGGTTGCAACTACAATTGGAAACCATGATTCCCTGAATGCAGATTATGCTTATCATTTCAATAATCCGAATAACACAGAGAATGGTAAAACAGCAGCTGGCGGAGATTATTATTACAGCTATGGCCAAGGCCTGTTTATCGTACTGAATACAAATAATTACAATGTGGCAGAGCATCAGAAGACTATTGAAGAGGCAGTAGCTGCTTATCCGGATGCAGCATGGCGTATAGTTACCATCCATCAGGATATTTACGGATCAGGTCTGGATCATTCCGATACAGACGGTATGATCCTTCGTACACAGCTTACCCCTGTATTTGACAGCAATGATATTGATGTGGTGCTTCAGGGGCATGACCATACTTACAGCCGTTCTAAAATGCTTTACGGTGATGGACAGACCCATGGAAAATATGAGTTCCGTCTGAATGAGGATGGTTCTGATTATGACTGGGATCATGCAACAAACGTAGATACAGAGGAACAGATCACACTGGCTCCGGAAGATGGAGATACTGATGCACAGGCTGCACTGGATGCCTTCAAACAGGATAATAATTGCTATACCATTGAGGACGTAGAGGGCAATACAGTAACAGATCCTCAGGGAATCCTTTACATGACAGCAAACTCTGCATCCGGATCCAAATATTATGAACTAGTACCTACACAGCAGGATTACATTGCAGCACGCAGCCAGAACTGGCTTCCCAGCTACTCTGTGATTACAATGACCGCAGATCAGTTTTCCATTGACACATATCAGATTACCGAGGATGGAAAAGCAGAAGCGATTGATGATACCTTTACCATTGAAAAAACGAAATGAGTAAATTAAGATCTGCCGGGCTGTTTCAAAAGAAAAAAGCAGCCCGGTATCTTATAGGGTTCATTCTTGTCTGTCTGTTCGCTGTGTTTGTGATCCGTCTGAACCAGGTGGAGAAAACAGAATTGGTAGTCCGTACAGGGCAGACATTTGAAAAAGCAGAAGTAGTGAAGATCCTTCAGGACAATCTGGAAGACAACGGAACCCGTGTGGGAGAGCAAAAAGTGCGGGTGCGTATGCTTACCGGTGTGCGAAAAGGAGAAGAACTGGATATTACCAGCAGTTCCGGGTATTTGTTCGGTGCACCCTGCAGTCCGGGAATGAAAGTGATCGTTATGCAAAGCGTTGCAGGTGAGTCAACGGTGGCAAGCGTATATTCCCAGGACAGGGAATGGGTGATCTATATTTTTGCCGCTTTATATCTTCTTGCTCTTTGCATTATAGGCGGATGGCAGGGGATCAAAGGATGCTTGGGACTGGTCTTTACCTTTTTTTGCGTGATCTTTGTATACCTTCCACTGGTGTACCTGAATTATTCCCCATTCTGGTGTGGGGTATTTATTTGTTTTATCACCACTCTTGTGACCATGTACCTGATCGGTGGGGCTTCAAGAAAGACCATAGCGGCCACACTGGGAACCTTGGTGGGAGTTATGGCGGCTGGTGTGGCGGCATGGTGCTTCAGTAAAGCTTCCGGGATCACCGGATATAATGTATCAGATATCGAGACTTTAATGACTTTATGGAATACCAATGGGATTCAGGTAGGAGGACTGTTGTTTTCAGGACTTCTGATCTCCTGCCTTGGGGCAGTGATGGATGTGTCTATGTCTATCTGCAGTGCCATTGATGAGATTTACAGACAGAATCCTATGCTTACCAGAAAAGAATTGTTTAAGGCCGGGATGCGTGTAGGCCGTGACATGATGGGAACAGACAGCAATACGCTGATCCTTGCTTTTGCCGGGAGCAGTGTAAGCATGCTCCTTCTGGATTATGCATACAATCTGCCTTATCAGCAGATCATTAATTCAAATAATATAGGAATTGCCATTATGCAGGGACTGGCAGGCAGCTTTGGAATCGTTCTTTGCGTACCGCTGACTGTGCTGATCTGTGCGTTTCTTTTCCATAAAAAAGAGACTGTGCCACAGTCTTTTTTGGCTAAAAAACATATCACAATTCTACGTATGTAGGCTCATGTCCCATAGCAGGAATGATCTTTTCAAGCATATCATTGGTGCTGATCCGAAGGCTAGAGGTGTTGATGCAGGGATGACAGCCGATATATGGTTCTTTTACCACATCACTGTCGATGAGAAGACGTACTTTGTGGTCTTTATCATTCATCAGTCCCATGATACTTACAGAGCCTGGAGTAATGTCCAGAAATTCTTCCATATAGTTTTCTTTTGCAAAAGAAAGTCTTGCGGATTTAATTTGGGAAGACAGATCTTTTGTTTTAAATTTCTTATCTCCAGGGATCAGAAGCAGGTAAAAGTCCGTTTCCTGGCGGTTGCAGAGAAACAGATTCTTGCAGATTACAGTTCCCAGTACCTGATCGGCTTTCTGGCAGGCTTCAATGGTCATCAGGGCTTCATGGTCAATCCGCTGATATTTGATCCCAAGTGAATCAAGAAAATCATAAACCCGGATTTCCTTTGCAAGACGCCCCTGGCAGTCAGTGGGTCTTCCTTCAAATAATTCCATATCAGTATCTCCTTGCAGTAAATTCATAATCAGAACCACCAGGTCTGGCAGCGCTGTCTGACGAACATTGTATCATGGTAAAGCGATAAAAACCAGAGGCTAAGTAATATTAGGGCAGAATGATCCTGATCCTGGTGCCAAGTTCTGTACGGGAAAGGATTTCAAAACGTCCATTATGCCGGTCAATGATCCACCTGGCGATAGAAAGCCCAAGCCCTGTTCCCTGATAGCTGCGGGCTTCGTCAGAACGGTAAAAACGCTCGAACATATGGGAAACATCTTTGGGAGACATACCGATCCCGGAATCCTGTACTTCCAGATAAGGCTTTCCATCATCAGTCTGCCCGGTACGAAGAAGGATCTCGGCTCCTTTGGGGGTATATTTGGCACTGTTATCAACAAGAATACGCACAGCCTGTTTTAGAAGGGCAGGGTCTGCCTGCACCTGCCGCACCGGATCCCCAGGCCGGAAACGATATAAGTGATTTTCGTCAATCATCAGGGATTCTTCATATATTTCATTCATAAGATCATTAGGGGAAACCGGCTCCAGAGAAAGCTGTGTTTTTCCGCTGTCGCCTCTTGCAAGGAAAAGAAGCTGATCTACCAGATGCTTCATATGGTCAGATTCATTCTGGATAGCGGTGATAGATTCATCCAGAACTTTTTCATCATTTTTGCCCCAACGGGAAAGCATATTGGCATAGCCTTGGATCACTGCAATAGGGGTTCGCAGCTCATGGGAAGCATCGTTGACAAAACGGGCCTGCTGTCTTTGAGAATCCCGCATACGCAGAAGCAGGTTGTTCATTGCAGCTTCGATCCCCTGAAGGTCGGAGTCGCCAAAAGAAAGCAGTTCAGCCTCTTCCGGATGAAGGTGGTAAATAGCATCCTCGATCTGCTGGTATTTGTCGCCGGAAAGAGCCATACGGCTCAATTCATCTGCTTTCAGGGCAATTTCATTAATGGGAGCCAGAATCTGACGGATTTTTTTGCTTTCTTTTGCATATGAAAAACATATAAACAGAAGCTGTAGTAAAAACAGGATACCTGTTGTGATACATAGCACAATGATCAGATCCGCAAGGGGAACCTTCAGCAGGATCTTTTCTTTTTGATCGGATACAATGTAAACAAGATCCCGAAACCAGTGTGTACTTCCGGATGGAATATGGAAATAACGGTTGTACGACAGGATGAATTTACCAAAGGTGTGGTATTCCAGGCTGGCCAGCCAGCCAACAAGCAGAAGCGCAAAAAGAAGAAAATCAAAGCCTGTATACATGGAGATTTTTTTTCGGATCAATGACCTGTGCAGCTTTCTTGCGATAGAGGTCATACGTTTGGTCTGAGTATTATTTTTCTGCATTTTTCACTCTTCCGATTTGATCACATAGCCTACGCCCCGGACGGTCTGGATCATTTTGACCTGGAAAACCTGATCGATCTTGGAACGGAGAAAACGGATATATACGTCAACAACATTGGTTTCGCCTACATAATCATATCCGCAAACACGCTCCAGGAGAACATCCCGGGTCAGTACAATATCCTGGTTTTCCAGAAGGACTTTCAGCATCTGGAATTCCCGGTTGGTAAGGCTGATCTGGTGGTTGTCATAAGTAACCTGGTGCTTCTTTTCATTTAGGGTAAGGTGTCCCCATCGAAGAAGACCGTCTTCTGCTTCTGGCACAGTTCCTTTGTTAAAATTCCTGTGCAGCTTTATGGCTACGCGGATCCTTGCCAGTAATTCTTCGATAGCAAATGGCTTGGTAATGTAATCTACAGCACCTGCATCAAGCCCGGCTACCTTGTCCATGACTGCGTCACGGGCAGTGAGCAGGATCACAGGCGTAGGATGATCCTGCAGAAGCCGCCTTAAAACCTCCAGACCATTCAGGCCTGGAAGCATGATATCCAGAAGGATAAGGTCAAAATCCCCTGCCACAGCCATGGCAAGGGCTTCTCTTCCGTTGGATGATTTGCTGACCTGGTAGCCTTCGTGGAGCAGTTCAAGCTCCACAAACCTGGCCAGTTTTTCTTCGTCTTCTACAATTAGAATATGTTCATTCATGATTAGAATTTACCTGCTTTCAAATTCGCTTTTTACTTTTCCGGCAAATTCGCTGGCTTTGTCCATAGCTTTGTTTGCCGGAGAAAGGTCATCCTTTCCTGAGAAAGAATATCGGCAGTCAAAGAACAAGGCGATGACCACTGCCGGAAGTACTATTTTCCATGCAAACAGCAGAGCCAGGATCAGTACCCAGGCGGGTATGCGGATCAGTTCTTTTTCATGACGATTCACACAGAAGCTGTTTTCTTTGCTCATGCGGAACAGCACCTTGCATATCTTTGCCAGCTTGGTAAGAAGACCTTCAGAAGATTCTTTTTCCTGTTCTTCTACCTTTTCCTTAACCGATACATACTGGGGAGTTTCCTGGGAGGCAGAGGATGCGGTTTCCTGTTCAGGAGGTTCTGCTTTCCCATGCTTTTCAAGATATACCATAGCATCCAGAAGATCCCAGTTACTTGCTTCCAGGGCTTCTTTTGCTTCTTCATAGCTGACATTTGCTCTCTCTCTTAATTTCTCTACTTTTTCTAACTGGTCCATATTTTCCTTTTCCTTTCAATCAAAGTTTTGTATCAGTTGACTGTTATAATCTACCAGTGGTTCCTTAAAGTAACTTTGAAGAAAGATTAAAATAAGATTAAAAATCAAGTGGCTGCATTTAATACTACAATACACCAAAAGCAAAAGTAATACAAAGAAAATCGTGGGAGATGTGGCGGAAAATCGTAAGCAGGGTGGCGGGAAAATACAAGATTAAAAACTAACAAAAATTACAGATGAAAAAAAATAAAATTGGTGAATCTGAAATTGATATGAGTGTTATAATACAATTGTAACAAAGGAAAGCTACTTAATAAAACCTCCCTGGGAAATCAGGGTGAAGGCTATTGAGCAAATCAGATTTTTGGAGGAAAAGATAAATGAATACTTTAAAAGCTGAAAAAAGAAGCATGGATGTCAAAGCCAAAAAATTAAGAAGAGAAGGATTTGTTACCGGTAATATCTTTGGAAGAGAAATAAAAGAATCCATTCCCGTCAAGATCGTTAAGAAGGATCTGGATAAGCTGCTGAAAACAAGCAGTAAGGGCAGCCAGATCATGTTGGATGTGGACGGTACAAAGTATGATGTACTGATTAAGGACGTGGAATTTAACCCGTTAAAAGGACAGGTAGATGAGATCGATTTCCAGGCTCTGGTAAGCAATGAAAAAGTACATTCTGTTGCAGAGGTTGTTCTTCTGAACCATGATAAAGTAACAGATGGAGTGGTACAGCTTTTGCTGGAAGAGATTGCTTATAAGGCTTTGCCAGCTGCACTGGTGGAGAAGATCGAGGTAGATGTTGGAGATATGCATATAGGCGATAGCATCAAAGTTAAGGATCTGCCGATTGCACAGGATAAGGATGTAGATCTGCGTACAGATCTGAATGCTACCGTAGTTGTGGTTTCCGAGGTACACAATGTTGTTCCTGAAGAAGAGCCGAAGGAAGAAGAGGCTGCCGAATAAAGAGCCGTTGTTTATGTATGAATGTTGTTGTAAAAAGACCGTCGCTGCCAGGTACAGCGGCGGTCTTTTTACGTAAATGAATTTAAGTATCTGGTCAGTCAACCAGGCGCTCTTCCTTCAGGTAATCCGTTATGCGGGTGAGCGCAGTACCGATGAGAGTGGCTTTCTTGCCATATTTCCCCTTACTGATAGTGAAGTCTGCATTTTTAAAGGTGGTAAGAGAGTATACGCTGTCTTTGATGAAATCCAGATCTTCATCTGTAAGGTATGGGGTCAGCAGACCGCCGATGATCACATCACCACCGATGACCATCCGTACATCATCGATCATAAGTGCCAGATCCTGCAGGTATCGCTGCCAGATCGGCAGGTATTTGATATTCTTGTCACGAACCTTCTGAAAGAATAAAGGCAGGCTCAGACCGGATTTTCGGATCAGGGTATTAGCAGAACAATAGCTTTCTGCACAGCCACACTTCCCACAGTAGCAGGGAATGCCATTGGGGTACAGTGTAAGATGCTCCATAACACCGCTGCTCAGATGTCTGGATCTCATGATCTGACCATTGACGATCACCGCACAGCCCAGGTTGGCATTCAGGGAAAGGTAGATAGCATTCATATCCGGAGCACTGTGCCAGCTCTCAGCGATCCCAGCTGCTTCTGCATCATGGATCAGAGACACCGGATATTGAAAGTGCTGTGCAAAATCAGTCCTTACAAAAGTACTGCTAGACAACAGGGTGCCGAAAGAAATATGTTCCTGATCTGCATCAACCACACCCTGAATGGCAATTGTAATGCCCAGGATCTGTTCCGGCCTGCAGCTTAGTGAAGCAATAAAATGATTCACCCAGGAACTGAAGGTTTCAAAATAAAGAGGGTCATTTGTAAAAACCAGGTCAAGGCTGGATTCGGCGATGATCTCTCCAGCCAGATTGACTGCAGCCACATTCAGCATGTTGGCGAGAAGTTCTACAGAAATAGTGATTCTGGAATTATAGTTGAATTTATATAACTGTGCCGGTCTGCCGCCGGTTGCAGCTCTGTGGGAACTGCAGTGGATCTTATCCTGCTCCAGCAGATATCCCAGATTCTGTGAAATTGTAGGCAATGAAAATCTCAACTCTTTGGCAATCATTTGCTTGGTGATGCCGTTATTCTCATAAATCATCCGATATACCATATCGCAATTCAATTGCTTCAATTCTGAAGTTGTAATCCCCATAATACATCTCCTGTGAAAGATCTTGATTTTGTTATAATTATAACAAATATATTTACAAAAGTGAATAGGGAAAATAAGAAAATATAGCTAAATAAGGTGAAAAAGAAGAAGGAATTATATAAATAATCGTAAATAAATGTAAAACTCATGTAAAAAAGCGAAAAAAAATCTGTGAAAGGCTGAAAATGAGAGAAAAATGATGTATAAAACCTTATAACCGTAGCTTGAAAAGAGATATATAAAGTATTTTTGTAAAAATAACTGCTTTGAGAATGCATAAAACAAAAAGAGATATAGTAAATATGCACAAATAGAATCGGCAATTCGATGATTGACAGTAAATAAATACAATGATATCATCAAATATATCAAGAAACATTTATAAAATATATTTATAAAACAAAGGAGGAGCATTCATGAAACGTAATGTATTGAGAGGGACTTTAGTAGCAGCGTTAATCGGCACATCTGTTCTGGCAGTTCCAGCTTCAGCAGAGGAGGCTAAGAGCGAAGAGGCAAAAAGCTATGAGATCGGTATGACAGTAGCGGATCTGACCAATCCAATTTGGGCAGAGGTTTGTGACGAGGTACAGAAGAAGGGTGAAGAAATGGGAAGTACCTTTACCGTTGTTGCAGCTAATAATGATCCGTCTACGCAGGTTGCACAGATCGAGGATTTCATTCAGCAGAAAAAGGATGCCATTATCGTTTCTGCAATTGATATCAATTCTGTAGAAAGTGCTATCAAAGATGCCCAGGATGCAGGAATCATGGTTATGTGTTACGGCATCCATACCAACACATATGATGTATCCTATACAAATGATAATGCAGGTGCAGGACAGTTGATCGGTGAGCAGGCAGCTCAGTTTATTAATGATAATTATGACGGAAAAGCACAGGTTGGTCTTCTTACTTTCTATGAGAACCAGGAATGTAAAGATCGTGGAGAGGCAATGAAAAAAGCCCTGGCAGAGAATGCTCCAGATGCAGAACTTGTTGTTGAGGATTCCTGTGTAGTTGCAGATAAGGCAATGACCATCGTAGAGAACTGGCTGCAAACATATCCGGATATGAAAGTGATCATGTCCATCGGTGATGGCGGCGGTATTGGTGCTAACCAGGCAGTAAAAGCAGCCGGCAAGCAGGAAGGATTTGGTATTTTTGCAGTTGACGGTACTATCGAAGCCCTTCAGCTGATGGCAAACGGTGACCCCATCAAAGCGGAAGTTGCATTTGGCGCAGGCTGGCAGCTTGGAGATGGTATCGTAGAAGTTATCCTTGATTCTCTGAATAATGGAATCACAGAAAAAGATCAGGTAACACCAAATGAGCTGGTAACTGTTGATACTATGGAAGACTGGCTGAAAGAATGGAAATATGAAGATCAGATAGATCTGAGTAAACTCAGCAAGTAAACATGTGTATGCAGGGCACCTGTACAGGCAGAAGAGGCAACAACGGTGAATATCGTGAAAAGGAAGCCTCAGGCAGGTCCCTGCATAATTTAAGACAACAGGCAGTAACGATTCAGCAGGCAGTATCTCACAAGGGTACTGGACAGTTACAACGAGCAAAAGATATTCAAGAGGTTGGCATATGGAAAGTACGAAAAATATATTGGAATTTAAAAATATCACAAAGAAATACGCAGGTGTTGTGGCACTTGATAATGTCAGTCTTGCGTTCCGTGCAGGAGAAGTCCATGCGCTGGCCGGTGAGAACGGAGCCGGGAAATCCACATTGATTAAATCTACCACAGGTGCTGTGATTCCTACATCCGGAACGATTCTGATAGATGGAAAAGAATATACTAATAATTTGACACCTGCTATTGCAAAGGAGCAGGGAGTTGCTGTTATTTACCAGGAATTCAATCTGGTAAACGACATATCTATTGCGGAAAATGTCTTCCTTGGAAGTCCGATCCGCACACACGGAATGATTGATATGAAAGCTATGGTGAGTGAAAGCCAGAAAATATTTGAACAGCTTGGAATAAATATTGATGTGACTGCGAATGTAAGAACACTGACAACAGGCTATCAGCAGCTGGTAGAGATTGCAAAGGCTCTGTCCCATAAGGTTAAGATCCTGGTAATGGACGAACCATCTGCTTCTCTTACTACCAATGAAGTGGAGATCATGTTTAAGATCATTAAAAAGCTGAAAGCCTCAGGTGTTACCATTATATATATTTCCCACAGGCTGGATGAAATCTTTGAGATTACAGACAGGGTATCAATCCTGAGGGACGGAAAAATGATCAAAACAGTAAACACCCGTGATACCAACCGTCAGGAACTGATTTCCATGATGGTAGGAAGAGAGCTGACGGAGCAGTATCCAAAGTTGGACAAGCAGGCACAGACGGAAGTTGTGATGGACGTACAGCATCTGAAAGGACCAGGTGTAAAGGATGTATCTTTTCAGCTTCGTAAAGGTGAAATCCTGGGATTTGGCGGCCTGGTAGGAGCCGGAAGGACTGAGTCTGTGCAGCTGGTCTGCGGGATTACGGGAAAAACCGGCGGTACCATCACTTACAAAGGAAAAGAGTTAAAGGTTAAAAATCCAAAGGATGCCATTGAGCAGGGAATCGCTCTTGCACCTGAGGACAGAAAGAAGCAGGGTCTGATGCTTCATATGTCTGTGGGGGAGAATATATATTTCCCCAGTCTGCTTCAGATCTCGAAACATGATGTGATCGATTATACAAAAGCAAAAAATATTGTTGGTGAATACATTAAAGCACTGGCAATCAAAACACCTTCCGACAGACAGATCTGTAAAAACCTGTCTGGTGGAAATCAACAAAAGGTGGTTATTGCCAAGTGGCTGGCAAAGAATCCGGATGTGATCATACTGGATGAGCCTACCCGTGGTATTGACGTAGGGGCAAAGCAGGAAATATATGGGATCATGAATGAACTAATACAGGCAGGGAAATCCATTATCATGATTTCTTCTGATATGGAGGAACTTCTGGGAATGTCCGACAGGATCGTAGTATTCTGCGAAGGTCGTGTAACAGGGGAACTGTCAAAAACAGAATTCTGTCAGGAGGCGGTAATGTCCCTGGCATCTCAGAGTTAGGGCGGAATAGTATTTTAGCTGATTCCTTTAAATATAGAATTTTATAAAGAAAAGGGCATAAAAGATGAATAAGAAAAATGTAAAATCATGGATGAACCAAAATATTATTGTATTTGCATTTGTGGCGTTGTTTATTGTATTCAGTATTTTGTCACCGGCATTTCTGAATCTGAATAATCTTCTAAATATCACCAGGCAGATTTCCTTTCGTGGAATTGCGGCAGTTGGAATGATGATGATCATCCTTACCGGTGGGATTGATTTGTCCATTGGTTCCACTATTGAACTTGTAAATGTACTCTGTCCAACCATGATGGTAAAAATGGGTGTGCATCCGATCTTGGCGATCTTGGTCAGTCTACTCATGTCTGCAGTAGTTGGTTTTTGTAATGGCTTCCTGATCACAAAGTATAATATCCCGCCGATGATCGCAACAATGGCTTTTATGAATATCCTTTATGGCGCTGCATATCTGATCTCCGGTGGTCAGCCAGTATTTGGCTTCAGTGATGGATTTGCACTTATGGGACAGGGGTATATTGGAATGCTTCCTATTCCTACGCTGATCATGATTCTGATGTTTGTACTTGGGGCCTTTATTTTAAAGAAAACCGTTTTTGGGCGTAGCTTGTATGCTATTGGCGGAAATGAAGAGGCTGTAAGACTTTCCGGAATCAATGTTGATAAAGTAAAGATCATGGCCTATATTATGAGCTCTGTGTTTGCCTGTGTAGCAGGACTTCTTATGCTTTCCCGTCTGATGTCCGGAACACCGAATACAGGACGCGGCTTCGAGTTCGAGGTAATTACAGCTGTTGTATTAGGTGGTGTATCTGTAAGCGGTGGTGCCGGAAGATTGTTTTCAGTGGTATTTGGCGTATTGATTATCGGTATCCTGAATAACGGACTTACACTTTTGGGATTGGATACTTACTGGCAGTATGTAATGAACGGTGTTGTACTGATCCTTGCAGTTGGTATGGATTATGCTTCCAGAAAACATGCTGCTTCTGTTGTGGAAAAAGAATGAAACCATAATACGGGAAGGTGGTCAATGTGAAGAGAATCATAAAAGTAGAAACAAAAGAACCTGTGATCCTTCAGTGTACAGATCTGGTATTCTCCCAGAAACCTTATTGGTGTAATGCAACCAGAGTTCCTTTAAAGATGAGCATTCTTCATCAGAGAGCATTTTTTGAATATGATGATAAGCCCGCGCCCCAGCCCTGTATCCTGTGGATCACAGGCGGTGGATGGACAGAGGTAGACCAGAATGTATGGCTTCCGGAGTTGTCTTACTATGCAAAGAAAGGCTATGTGGTGGCAAGTGTTTCCTACAGCCTTCCGGCAACCTGGTTTTTCCCGGAAATGCTGATGGATGTGAAGCAGGCGATTCGGTACCTGCGAGCCCATGCCTGTGAGTGGAATATCGATCCTGACAGGATTGCAGTGATGGGAGAGTCGGCAGGAGGACATCTGGCTTCACTTGTGGCAGCCACCGGAGATCGTAAGGAATTTGAAAAAGGTGAATACCTGGATGAAAGCTCAGCAGTGCAGTCAGCAGTGATATTCTACGGAGCTGTGGATATGATGAATTTTGAGGGCAGGGAAAGCCTGGATTCTTATGATGAAAAAGAGCAGTTTTTGTTACGAGGAAAACTGGAACCGCAGTCACTGGCAGCAGGAGTGAATCACCTGCGCCATGAAAAGACAATCGGTGAGAAGATGGATCCAAGATTTTACATTACAGAGGAGACGCCTCCATTTCTCCTGCTTCATGGAACAAAAGATACACAGGTTCCAGTATTTCACAGTGATATTCTGTATGAAAAACTTGAAAAGGAAGGTGTTCCCACAGAATTTGTACTGATTGATGGGGTAGACCATGCAGATGCAGCATTTTCACAGACTGAAGTAAAGGATCTGATCCTGGATTATTTACATAGAACATTAAAGTAATGGGAGGTATTAGGACATGCGAGGAGCATATTTTTTAGGAGCGGACAAAGAAAAAAAGTTTGAAGTCCGTGATATGGAATTTAAAGAATTGGAGCCACATCAGGTAATGATACAGAATATGGCAGCAGGAATCTGCGGAACAGATGTACATATTTATCATGGAGAAAAGGGTTCAGCAGATGTAACTCCTCCGGTTGTATTGGGACATGAGTATTCTGGTGTGGTTACTGCGGTAGGATCTGAGGTAACAGAAGTGTCAGTAGGGGATCATGTAACCCTGGATCCTAATATGTACTGTGGGAAATGTCGCCCATGCCGCATGGGAAAAAAGCAGAATTGCGAGCATTTATTTGCTCTTGGAGTGAATGTAAATGGTGGTTTTGCAGAGTATTCTGTAGCACCAGAGAATCAATGTTACAAATTAAATAAAGATGTTCCTTTTGATGTGGCTGCCATGGCTGAACCTCTGGCCTGTGCGATCCATGGGATTGACAGGACAGATATTATTCCAGGACAGACAGTACTGGTAATCGGTGGTGGTGCTATCGGTCAGCTTATGATCCAGCTGGCCAAATTAAAAGGCGCATCTACCGTAATCCTTAGTGAGCCAATTGAGATGAGACGTAAGATTGGTCTTAGTGTAGGGGCAGATGCAGCTGTTGATCCTATCCATGAAGATCTGGCCCAGGCGATTTTTCAGATCACAGGAAATGAAGGAACAGATTGTGTCATTGAGTGTGTGGGGAACCCAAAGATCGCACAGCAGGCCATCGAAATGGCAGGTGCAGGCGGTACTGTAGTGCTGTTCAGCGTACCGCCAGTAGAAGGAACGGCACCTCTTCCATTATTTGATGTTTATAAAAAAGAGCTTACTGTGCGTGGTTCTATTATCAATCCGGATACTCACCAGAGAGCAGTAAATCTGATCAACAGTGGACGGCTGGAGATTGAAAAATTAATCACTCATCATTATGATCTGGAGCATCTGGAAGACGCTATTCTTATGCAGATGTCCAGTGAATCTATCAAAGTGGTGGTACATCCACAGGATTAATTTTAGGTGAAAACGGTCGGAGATTTCCGGCCGTTTCAATTATTAGAAAGTAAGGCGCATCTGGTGCCATACAGCATTTCCGTGTACAGATTTTTCGGAGATGCCTTCGTCTGTAAAACCAAACTTGGAGTAATAAGATACCAGACGGTCTTTGCAGGTGAGAACAAGGCCTTTTCGGTGCTGCTTCCGGGCAGTGTCAATGGCATATCGAATCAGCTGTCCTGCATAACCTTGGCAACGATAGGAGGGAAGGGTATTAACCCCAAAGATCATCTGCCAGGCACCCTGAGGGTTATGCAGAGAGGCTTTTTCATACATTTCATCATATAGATCCGGTTCATCTGTAACAAAGCCATCAACAAAGGCGATCAATTTTTCATGATCGAACATCAGCCAGAAATGATCACCGTAATAATGGAGTCTATCAGCAAATTCTTCTTTGGTTGCTGCTTCAGCAGCAGGAAAACACTGAGCTTCTACTTTTGAAATCTGTTCAAGATCGTTGAATGTGGCAGTTCTTATATTCATGGTGTACAGTCTCCTTTTTAAATCTTCTTAAAAAACTAACGAATGGTTAATGGAAAAATTCCTTTCAACTATATACACTGATTGTAAGCAATATCATAGTCTGTGTAAAGATAAAAGGGAGGGGATTTTTTATGATTATGAAAAGAAATATAACCAGATGGAAGAAATATATTTTGGGGTTTGTAATTGCAATCTTTATGTTGCTTTGCTTTGGGCAGCAGCGAGTACAGGCGGCGATCACCAGGGAGAATACCCAGGACGGATTTAAGCTTAGTGGGACAGGAACCATGGATGTGCAAAGTGGAAATTCATTTCGGTATTATCTTGGATATCAGGTTCCGTCAGAGGAGTCCATGGATTACAGAGTAGATGTGACTATGACTTTCCCCAATACTGAACTGACTCCTGGCCGGGTAAGCGTATGGCTGGGTGACAACAGCACATATTTATATCCAAATGGCAGCAATGTACTCCAGGGCTCTGGTACTTTTAATGAATCGGATGAACTGGAATTTATGGAAATATTTACATATTACGATAGCTATATTTCTGAGTCGTATGTGGATTTCAATATTACAGTCAATGTTCGGGAAAATCGGAAAAATGCGGACATAACTATTTATCCGCCTGAAAAAAGTTATGATAAAACTACAGGAACATTTCTGGTAACAGTGGATGATCCATATGTATTAGATCCGTTGAAGGACACATCTAAATATTCTGTAAGCATTTCAGATTCATCAGTTGGAAAGGTTACAGGAATTACTCCAAGATCTGGTGATAGTGTTGATGTAAACGTTTATTTTTATAAAGCCGGTTCAGCAGAGTTTATTTTCAAATATGGCAATCAAACCCGGAAGGTTTCCTTTACTGTGTCAAAAACAGTTATTACAGTTGCCAAATCCATTTCCCTTAAGGTAGGGGACACAACAATGTTTTCCAGTTACGTTTTCAAAACAGGTGGCGGAAGCATTACGATCAAAAAAGTAAAATCCAGCAATAAAAAGATCGTTGATGCAGCCGGCGGATTTATTATAGCAAAGAAACCCGGAACTGCGAAGGTAAGCGCTCTGGTAAATGGCAAGCGAAGGACGATTACTGTGATCGTAGGTAAAAAGTCTGCACCAAAGCCCACTTTGAAACAACTGCAGGTGAAGGTGACAGGTTATAAATATTATCCAACCTCCGGTAAAACCTATTACAGGACTAAATTTACCAACAAATCCAAATCTACCATCACCAAAGTGAAGCTTAAGTTTACCATGACCATCAACGAAACAATGACCCGTACCAAGACGTTCAAAGTAAATATAAAGCCTGGAAAGACAAAAACTATGACTCTCAATATAGGAAAACTAATAGCAGATCCATCGAATATCAAGGTGAAATGCCTGAGGATTTGGTATAAGTGATAGTTTTATCTCAGCAAAGAAGTCTGACTCTGTGTAAATACATAGGTAATACTGCCTAAAAACAGAACAGGCATTTTGGCAAAAAACGCTTTTGAAATCAAAATGAAATAGTTTTATAATGAAAATAAAGATGAGCAGCGCAATGGTGCAGGAAAGCAACATATGCCGCTGCTCATTTTATAAAAATTATTTCAGGAGGAATCGTATATGCATGAGTATGAAATCTTTATTGAGGAAATCAATCCTTGTGGAGGAGAGCAGTACAGTAAAAAAACTCTGATCGAGGCAGAAGCAGATAGTCCGGAAGCCTATGTAAAAGAAAATGGAAGATATCCGATTCTGGAATCCACATGTAATGAGAGTGGGGATATTGTAATAGTGACAGGAGATAATCATGGTTCTTTTGTACGTTATACTTTTACGGAATAAATGTGCCAATCAGTAAGGAGAGAATTTTGTGAAATATGAAATTGGAGATCTTGTCAGCAAGCCTGTTACAGGTATATGCAAAATAGATAATATTTTATATTTGAATCCACAGGACGAAAAAAATAACAAATTGTATTATCTGATGAAGCCGGTAGAAGATGAAAAAGAAAAAATATATGTTCCTGTCTCAAACTCAGATGCAAGATTGAGATTGTGTCTGACAAAAGAAGAAGCCAGAATGCATACCAGCTATGTGAAATGTCAGAAATCTCTACGAAAATCCAGAGGCAGGGAACCAGTAATATCAGTTGGCGGATAGCTGCACTGATCATATTAATACAAGCAATGACAGTATTAGGGGAACTGCCATTGTGTATAGTAAAGGTCAGATTGGCCTTTCTGCCAGTTTGTTTCTGGAATTCATAAGTCCTCCTTATGGCATTGCAAAAAAAAAATGTAAGAAAAATTTTGTTTGACTTTTTGAAAAACAGGAAATATAATTACACCAAACGAGTAGCGAGTAAGCGTAAATCCAGTTTACTAGCTGCTCGTTTTTTGTTAAAATATAATATTTGCCATGAAAAAGTGTGTAGCCTTTTAGCGTAAGTCCAGCTTATATGACGAGGTGCACACTTTTTTTGTGCCAAAAAGAGAGGAGCTAAAATAAAATGGCGGAAAGCAATAAAATGAAGGTGATGCCAGTGAGTAAGCTGATGATCCGAATGGGAATCCCGATGATCTTATCCATGGCACTGCAGGCGGTTTATAACATTGTAGACAGTGCATTTGTGGGAAATATGAGAGTAGGTAGTGAAGCGGCATTAAATGCATTAACATTGGTATTTCCGGTTCAAATGCTTATGGTTGCGGTGGGAGTTGGAACCGGTGTAGGAACCAATGCACTTCTTGCAAGGACACTTGGACAGGAAAACAGTAAAAAAGCAGCAAAGGTAGCAGGAAACAGCCTGTTTCTGGGAGTGATCATTTATGTGCTCTGCTTATTGTTTGGTATCTATGGTGTGAGAGTATATATTTCATCACAAACAGTTGATGCAGAAGTACTTGAGATGGGAGTTAGTTATCTGAGAATATGCTGTGTGATTTCTTTTGGAATTGTTTTCTTTTCATTATTTGAAAAGTTATTACAGGCAACAGGGCGTTCTTTTTATTCTACAATCGGACAGGTTGTTGGTGCAGTAGTAAATATTATTCTTGATCCGATCATGATCTATGGTATTGGACCTTGCCCTGAAATGGGAGTAAAAGGTGCTGCTTACGCAACTGTAATTGGGCAGGTAGCATCCGCAGTATTACTGCTTATTTTTCATATCAAACTGAATAAGGAATTCCAGCATGGGGTGAAATATATGAAGCCAGATGCCAAGGTTATAAAAGAAATCTATGCAATCGGACTTCCGGCAATTATTGCACAGGCGTTGATGTCTATTATGGTTTATGTGATGAATCTGATACTGAAATTTAATCCGTCTGCACAGACAGCTTATGGATTGTTCTATAAAGTTCAGCAGTTTGTTCTGTTTCTTGCTTTTGGTTTACGGGATGCGATCACACCGATCATTGCATTTGCTTATGGAATGCGGAGCAAGAAGAGAATTCAGGATGGAATCAAATATGGGCTTATCTATACCATTGTATTAATGATTCTGGGAATTGCAATCACAGAGATCTTCCCTGGAGCGTTTGCAACATTGTTTAATGCGGGACAGTCAAGAGACTTTTTTATCAGCGCGATGAGAGTGATCTCTGTCAGTTTTCTGTTTTCCGGAATTAATGTTGCTTATCAGGGCATTTATCAGGCGTTGAATGGCGGCTTGGAATCATTGGTTATTTCTTTGTTAAGACAGCTTATTATCATTCTGCCGCTGGCTGGAATCTTTTCACTGTTTGTCAGAAATGGTCAGGCAGGAGTTGCATTAATCTGGTGGGCATTTCCGATTACAGAGGTGATCTCATGCCTGGTGGGATATGTATTTTTAAAGAAAATCAGGAAAAATAAAGTGGATATTTTGAATTAAGGGGGAGTCTGAGATGACAAAAAGAATCATTACGATCAGCAGAGAATTTGGAAGCGGCGGACGTTTTATCGGTGAAGAGGTAGCAAAGAAACTGGGAATTGCCTATTATGATAAAAATGTTATTAATGAGATTGCAGAAAAATCCGGCTTATCACCGGAATATATTCAGGAAAATGCTGAGTTATCTCCGAAGAAAGGACTTTTTGCGTATGCATTTGCCGGGCGTGACATTACAGGAAAATCAGTAGAGGATATGGTATACGAGGCACAGAGAAAGGTTATTCTTGATTTGGCTCAGAAGGAGTCCTGTGTGATTATTGGAAGAAATGCAGATTATATTCTGAAAGACCGGGACGATGTACTGAATGTGTTTATTCATGGGAATATGCCGGAAAAAATACAGCGCATTATTCGCTTATATAATGTAGGGGAGAAGGAAGCAGTCAAAATGATGGCAGACACAGATAAACGACGTATGACAAATTATAACTTTTATACAGAGCAGAAATGGGGAAAAGCCAGCAATTATACGCTATGCCTGAACAGTTCCCAGCTTGGTTATGACAGATGTGAGAAAATAATTATAGAATGTAATAAACTTCCAATGACAAAATAATATTAAAGAAAGCGTGTTGAGACATTTTTAAATTTTGAGAAAAGATAGTTAATCCTGGAAACTGACTTATACAAATGTGAATGGATGTCTGATTTCCAATCGCATCTATAAATCGGGCGAACAGATAGAACAACTTGGCAAGTATGGATTTTCAAGCAGAGATTATTTGAAAAATCATAGAAATTCACTGTATCAGATAATGTTCCTGCAAGATAGTATTGGTGAATTTCCTGAAATATCTCCCAGCTTCGGTTCATGCTGGATAAAGCATTTGGATATGGTTATAAGAAGATCGGATTCATTCTGGACAGGGGATATTTCAGCTGTGAGAACATAAAATATGACTTGGGGAAACATCAGAATCAGACCCTATGAAATACATACAGTCAACGCATCACCGAAAGTTGGACTTACTTGATTCGGCTTAAATTTCGGCTGTCATGAAACAGGCTTCAGATATTTGGTTTTCTGAAATTACACAGCAAGAAGACTGGCATGTTAAACTATAGAAAATGCCAAAGGAGGAAATGCCAAAGGAGGAAATGCCTTATGAGAAGAAACCAACTTCTGGCTGGTATAATGACAGCGATGGCAGCAGTGATGCCAGTCGTTAACGTATATGTTGATACCGCAGCAGCCAGCGAAATCCTTACTTCAGATGAATACATGCAAAATGAAACCAATATTAACAAAACTACAGTATTACAAAATTCAGTAAAAATGACAGACATGCTCTCAGCGGAAGCTTTCGGTAAAAACATCATGTTCAGTCCGACAAGTTTGAACTTTGCACTCGGCATGATTGCAGAAGGTGCGAAAGGAGAGACAAAAGAAATTTTGGATGATTACCTGGGAACCAATGATTTTGCCACCTATGCAAAGGAGTATCTGGACAAAATTAAGGCATATAATACTGAAGATGAGAGTTACGGATATCAGTCAAAAGTAAAGATAGCAGATGCGATTTGGTTGGATAATGGGTTAACACTTCAGGAGAAATTCAAGAATACGGTATCGGATAGTTTTGGGGCAGAAGTGGAAGCTGTGGATTTTTCTGCCGCGGAGAAAACATGTGATGTCATCAATTCCTGGTGTGACAAAAATACAGAAGGGCTGATCCCGAAGATCATTACGCCGGATCTGATCAATGACAATACAGGACTGTGCCTGACCAATTCCCTGTATTTTGAGTCCGGATGGAGTGGGGAACCTTGGAATGTTTCTGATACAGAAGAAAGTTTTGGAAAAAAAGAAAAAACAAAATACATGACCTGTACAGGAGACAGGTATTATGAAAATGACAAGGCTACTGCTTTTGGCAGGGATTATGCCAACGGGCTAAGTTTCATAGGCATCCTGCCAAATGATGAAGGTGATTTCAACCTTGAGGATCTGGATATTGGCGGACTTCTGAAATCCAATCCAGAATATGATGAAGTTGATTGCAAGATGCCAAAACTTAACTTTGAGACGAGCACTGTTCTAAACGATATGCTCTCAAGCATGGGGCTGGACAATCTATTTTCCAGCAATTCTGATTTCTCCGGTATTGTAGACCAAAATGTAAATGTGGATACGATACTGCAGAAAACAAAACTGGAGTTGGATGAAAACGGCACGAAGGCAGCAGCAGTGACGGCAGTTACCATGGAATGTATGTCTGCCGCGGTGGAAAATGAACCGATTATCAAAACCGTGGAGCTTACTCGCCCATTTGCATTTCTGATCTATGACAGAAACAATGATGAAATTCTGTTCATTGGAAAAGTAATATCTATTTCCTGATACAAGCAAATATTCGATCAAGACTCTGGCCGCCCTTTCGTGGGATTTGACGCCCGGGTGCATATGAACCCCGACAGTATCTGCGGTGGTATTGGGCAGATTCCATCTTCTTCCATTAATCTTAGACTGTCAGTGAGAACCTTCTGGCTGATACCTTTCAAATCTTTTTTTGGAGAGAATACAGAAAAAATCCAATGGGACTTACAGAGAAAGCACCAAGATTTTCCTGGAAAATAGAATCGACAATCGATACAGATGCGCCGGAAATCACAGAAGGAAATGTTATTGTTAAAGATTTTGACAAAGCAGTATTAACAGCACAGGAGAATGAACCTGTTCGTATCACAGAGAAAATTGTGGGTAAAGAGTTGATTGTGACATCAAAAGGTGAAAAGTTTATCTCAGTCGAGAAGACTCCCACCTCTTTCAGGTGGTGAGTAACAGCAAGTTAGTCTTAGTGGGAGTCCAATCTCCGACTGAGATAAACGCTCCGCGAGGATGCACAGTGATTCTGCAAAGAATATGTCAGCTTACGCTGACCAGAATCACGCGCCAAGTCTCGCGGCTGCTCGACTTGAATGACTTCGGACAGATTGTGACTGGTGTTGTAGAGGTTCATGTGAAAGGCGAGAAAGGACAGAAGATTGTGCTCCGTCATGCAGAGGTACTGGACAAAGATGGAAACTTCTATCCGGAGACACTTCGTCAGGCAAAATCAATCGATACATTTATCTGTAATGGAGAAGAACAGATTTTTCGACCGCATTTTACATTCCATGGATTCCGTTATATCAGCGTAGAAGGAATGGAAGAATTTACAGCAGATCAGTTTTTCGCCTGTGTGATACCTTCTGATAGGGAAAAGACAGGTGATTTCCCCTGTTCTAATATAAAAGTAAATAAACTGCAAAGTAATATTATATGGAGTCAGAGAGATAACTTCCTTATTTTTCATGGCTTGTAGCGATAACAAATTCTTCATAAAAATTAGCACTCACCTCTTGATAATGGAAGTCGATTTTTGTCCTGTATTGTGTATCCCGGAAGTGCCCTTTAAAATCAAGGCTTCACAAAATCTTCACAAAATAATTAGCACTCACCTCTTGACAGTGCTAATAACATGTGTTATATTACACATAGAACAAAGGAAGAGGATAAAAAGAGAACAAAGAAATAGGTTCTATGAGATCCCAACAGATACCCGAGTTCCAAAGAAACAGGTAAACAACATAAATGTATAATAAAAAGGAGAGATGACTTATGTTAATGCCTAGCGTTTTTGGAGAAAACTTATTTGATGATTTCTTTAATGAATTTCCATTCTATTATGATGATAAAGCACTGAAAGATACAGAGAAGAAGCTGTATGGCAGGAAAGCTAATCACGTAATGAAGACAGATATCAGGGAATTGTCTAATGGCTATGAATTGATGGTAGATCTGCCCGGATTTACAAAGGATGAGATCAAGGCTTCTCTGGAGAATGGATATCTGACCATCAGTGCTGAGAAAGGTCTTGATAAGGATGAACAGGAGAAGGAAACCGGACGTTACATCCGTAAGGAACGTTATGCCGGAGCCTGCAGCAGAAGCTTCTATGTGGGTGAGGATGTAGACCAGGAGGATGTAAAAGCTGAATTTAAACATGGCATCCTGAAATTGTTCGTTCCGAAGAAGGAAGCAAAACCGGAAGTAGAAGAAAAGAAACATATCGCCATTGAAGGCTGATATTTTTAATATGGGGGTGTGCACCATTGGGTGCATGCCCTTTTTTTATAAAAACGTTCTGTGAGGATGCTCTCAGAGGAGAAGATCGCTTATAATAGATGTTGTGCTACTGTTCACACACCACTATCCCGCGAGGTGTTTTGGCATGAATATGCCAAAATTCCGAGACATACAAGCCAAAATTCCATTGCCGCAGGCAATCTGGAATGAATTTTGGCTACGTTGCTGTGAACGGAGTGAACAGTAACGATGTTGTACTGGCTTGAGGGCAAGCTTTAGGCACAGGGTTGACGGAATAGCTTTTTTGCTTTATTCTTTCCTTATTGATTTACGCGCAGAAGAGATGATAGAAACGGCAAAAGGAAAGATGGAATCATACCATGAATTATATTGTGTTTGATCTTGAATGGAATCAAAGCCCGGATGGGAAAAAATTTGAGAATGCAAGACTACCATTTGAGATTATTGAGATAGGGGCTGTAAAGCTTGATAAAGATAAAAATATCATAGACAGTTTTCAACGGTTGATCAAACCGCAGGTGTACAACTGGATCCATGACAGTATCCATGAGGTGATCCATGTAGATTATAAAGATTTGACAGATGGCCTGCCTTTTCCGCTGGCAGTGCGAGAATTTCTTCAATGGTGCGGAAAGGATTATGCCTTTTTTACCTGGGGCAATCAGGATGTTATGGAGCTGCAGCGCAATATGAAATATTATAATATGCTGTCACTGATCAAAGGTCCTGTTACTTATTATGATGTACAGAAGCTATACGGGATCTGTTATGAGGAAGATGGCGAGAGACGGGCACTGGAGACCGCAGTGCAGCAGCTGAAGATCAAAAGCCAGATGGAATTTCACAGGGCTGTTGCAGATGCATGTTATACAGCATATGTGCTTCAGTATATTGACGATAATTGCATCCGTCAGAATCCATCCCTGGACGTTTACCAGAATCCCAAGTCCAGAAAAGAAGAAGTTCATATGGAATATTCCATGTGGAATAAGTATGTTTCCAGGGAGTTCTTTTCCAGAGAGCGAGTGATGAAGGACAGGGAGGTTTTAAGCACCTGCTGTCCTGTGTGCCATTGTCCTGCCAGACGGAAGGTACGATGGTTCATGAATAATAATTCAAAGGTTTATTATTGCCTGGCAGTTTGCCAGGAACATGGAACTATAGAGGGAAAGATCCGTATACGGAGAACAGAAGAAGATAAATATTTTGCTGTGAAAACTCTATACCGGGTAGGTACAGAAGAGGCGGAGAAAATCCGTGAAAAACGGGATTCTCTCCGCCTGAAGCGACAGTTAAAAAGGAAGCAGGAGGTCCGATAGGACCTCTTTTTCATATTGTACACCCCATCCTACCAGCTGACCGTTATAATAATAGCTGCTGTTTAAAAGAAGAGGACCGGCAGCGTTGGAGCCTAAGATCTGCTGCTTTTCCAGGGCAGATACATCTGTTCCCTTGGGAACGGTAACATATATAGTTCTGGTATAGGGAAACGGGCAGGTATTGCCATTATTTTGAAGAATATATTTGTCGCAGGCAAGATCCGCAGTAACTACAGGGGTCTTATCCTGTTTCAGATTAATCTTCTCAAAATTGCCAAACCCATAATCCAGCAGGGATGCTGTATCAGACCAGCCACCGTTAATGGTACCCATAACCACCACCAGAAGGGTCATATTCCCCCGTTTGGCATAAGTAACAAGAGTATTTCCTGCTGCTTCCGTGTATCCGGTCTTGCCGCCAAGAACACCTTCATAAGCATAGTCACGGCCTTCCATCATTTTGTGATGGTTCAGGAGATAACGGGTTTCCTCGAACTTGTTGGTAGGAGGAATCTCGAAGATCTTCCGTGTAACGTATTTGCGGAACAGTGGATTGTACCAGGCTGCCCGTGAGATCTTAGCCATATCATTAGCAGTGGTAACATGATTCTCATCCGGAAGACCGTTAGGATTGTTAAAGTGAGTACTAGTGCAGCCAATTTCCGCTGAACGGGTATTCATAAGCTCTACAAACTTTTTCACAGAACCGGAAACAGATTCTCCGATAGCCAGGGCAATTTCATTGGCTGATTCCAACATCAGAGCCATCAATGCCTGATGGACAGTAAAGATCTCGTCAGTATCTGCGTAAATACTGGAATCGCCGGGGGAGATGCCATGTGCAGCAGTTTCTGACATCACCAGCTTGTTCTGTACACTTAAGTTCTCACAGCCAAGAAGTGCTGTCAGGATCTTGGTAATGCTGGCCGGGTACATTTTCTCGTCCGGATTTTTGGAATAAAGGATGGCACCGGTGTACACGTCCATCATCACTGCAGAACGGGCTTCCACCTGGGGACCCTGTGGCCAGCCGGGGATGGAATTGCTTTCCGGGGCAGCATAATAGGCCTCTGTGTGAGGATCCGGTGTAGGCGTGGGGGATTCAGCAGCAGTTTCTCCTTCTTCTCCAAAGGCAAATGCAGGCTGTGTGACAAGCATTCCGGCAGATAAAGTGATACATAAAAGACGTTTTAATATTTTTTTTCCTGATTTAAACATAAAAATTCCTTTCATCTTAGCTTACAGGTTAGCATTTCCGAAATTTTGCTTCATTATAACACTTTTTTTCAGTAAAGAACAGGTGGAAAACTTGCCTAAAAAGTCTTGACACAGGGAATTTCATGCACTTATAATAGAAAAGCATATGGAAAAACCATGATGGAGACAGTAAGCTGTATCGAAAGCTTCAGCGAGCCGGGGAGGGTGGAAGCCTGGTGTGAGTCAGATATAGCAGAAGATCACTCCGGAGTTGCGTCCCTGAGGGTGTCTGGCAGCAGATACAGGTAGGGGATGACGGATTTCCCACGTTAACGGGAACGGGTATCGGGCATATGGCCCTGTACATTGTAACAGGTGGTATTACGAGAGCACTTCGCCTTCGTCCTTTTACGGACGGAGGCTTTTTAAGTTGTAATAAGAGGCTTTTTTGAAGTTCCCTGTTACACATTTCTCAAGGATGAGCAAAAGGAGGAAATGCGATGTATCAGAAAGTAGATACGAACCTGAACTTTGTAGACCGGGAAAAAAAGGTTGAAAAGTTTTGGAAAGACAATGACATTTTTGAAAAAAGCATGGAAAACCGTAAAGAGGGACCAACATATACTTTTTACGACGGACCGCCAACAGCCAACGGAAAGCCTCATATCGGACATGTACTTACCAGAGTTATCAAGGATATGATTCCAAGATATCGGGCAATGAAGGGCTACATGGTTCCAAGAAAGGCAGGCTGGGATACTCACGGACTTCCGGTAGAACTGGAAGTTGAGAAGAAGCTGGGGCTTGATGGAAAGGATCAGATCGAGGAATACGGAATTGAGCCTTTTATCAAACAGTGTAAAGAAAGTGTATGGAAATATAAGGGAATGTGGGAGGATTTTTCCTCTACTGTAGGATTCTGGGCTGATATGGAGCACCCTTATGTTACCTATGAAGATAATTATATTGAGTCTGAGTGGTGGGCATTAAAGCAGATCTGGGACAAAGGCCTGTTATACAAAGGATTTAAGATCGTGCCTTACTGTCCAAGATGTGGGACACCGCTTTCCGCTCAGGAGGTTTCCCAGGGCTATAAGCTGGTAAAAGAGCGTTCTGCTATTGCAAGGTTTAAGGTAAAAGGTGAGGATGCATACTTCCTGGCATGGACCACAACTCCGTGGACTCTGCCATCCAACGTGGCTCTTTGTACAAATCCTCAGGATACTTACTGCAAAGTAAAGGCAGCAGACGGTTATACTTATTATATGGCAGAAGCACTGCTGGATACTGTTCTTGGCAAGCTTGCCACAGAAGAAGCACCTGCTTATGAGATCCTTGAGAAATTTACAGGAAAAGATCTGGAATATAAAGAGTATGAGCCGCTGTTTGACTGCACCGGTGAATACGTGAAAAAACAGGGCAAAAAAGCTCATTACGTTGTATGTGATGATTATGTATCCATGAGTGATGGTACTGGTATCGTTCATATTGCGCCTGCTTTTGGTGAAGATGACAGCCGTATTGGACGGAACTACGGGCTTCCGTTTGTACAGTTTGTAGACGGTAAAGGCGATATGACTGCAGAAACTCCGTATGCAGGAGTATTTGTTAAAGATGCAGATCCTATGGTTCTGAAAGATCTGGATAAAGAGGGCAAGCTGTTTTCAGCACCTAAGTTTGAACATGATTATCCTCATTGTTGGCGTTGCGATACACCGCTGATCTATTACGCAAGAGAATCCTGGTTCATCAAGATGACTGCAGTAAAGGATGACCTGATCCGCAACAATAATACCATCAACTGGATCCCGGAAAGCATTGGAAAGGGACGCTTTGGTGACTGGCTGGAGAATGTACAGGATTGGGGCATCAGCCGTAACAGATACTGGGGAACACCTTTGAATATCTGGGAATGCCAGTGCGGACATATGGAGTCTATTGGCAGCCGTCAGGAGTTATTTGAAAAGACAGGGGATGAAAGAGCTAAGACCATCGAGCTCCATCGCCCATACCTGGATGATCTGACCATGAAATGTCCGAAATGTGGCGGTACCATGCATCGTGTACCGGAGGTAATTGATTGCTGGTTTGATTCCGGTGCAATGCCTTTTGCACAGCATCATTATCCATTTGAAAATAAAGAGCTTTTTGAACAGCAGTTCCCGGCAGACTTTATTTCCGAGGCTGTTGACCAGACAAGAGGATGGTTCTATTCCTTACTTGCAGAGTCTACCCTTCTGTTCAATAAAGCACCCTACAGGAATGTAATCGTTCTTGGCCATGTGCAGGATGAAAATGGACAGAAGATGAGTAAATCCAAAGGAAATGCAGTAGATCCTTTTGATGCACTGGAAACATACGGCGCAGATGCGATCCGCTGGTATTTCTATATCAACAGTGCACCATGGCTGCCAAACCGTTTCCACGGCAAAGCAGTGCAGGAAGGTCAGCGTAAGTTCATGAGCACTCTTTGGAATACCTACGCATTCTTCGTACTGTATGCCAATATTGACGAATTTGACGCAACGAAGTATACTTTGGACTATGATAAACTCTCTGTTATGGATAAATGGCTGCTGAGTAAGCTGAATACAGTTGTTAAGACTGTAGATCAGGATCTGGCAGACTATAAGATTCCGGAAAGTGCAAGAGCACTTCAGAACTTTGTAGATGAAATGAGTAACTGGTATGTAAGAAGAAGCCGTGAGCGTTTCTGGGCAAAAGGAATGGAGCAGGATAAGATCAATGCTTACATGACTTTATATACAGCTCTTGTGACCATTTCCAAGACAGCAGCTCCTCTGATCCCGTTTATGACAGAAGATATTTATCAGAATCTGGTAAGAAGTATTGATAAGACTGCACCTGAGAGTATCCATCTCTGCGACTTCCCTACAGTGAAGGAAGAGTGGATCAATAAGGAACTGGAAGATAATATGGAAGAAGTGCTGAAGGTGGTTGTTCTTGGCCGTGCCTGCAGAAATACTGCAAACATCAAGAACCGTCAGCCTATCGGTACCATGTATGTGAAGGCTCCAGAGAAGATGGATACATTCTTTACTGATATTATTGCAGATGAACTGAATGTAAAAGAAGTAAAATTCACAGATGATGTGGAATCCTTTATTTCCTACAGCTTTAAGCCACAGCTTCGTACGGTTGGACCGAAATACGGCAAGCTTCTGGGCGGTATCCGTAAGGCACTTGCTGAGATCAACGGAAGCAAGGCAATGAATGAACTGAAGACCAATGGTGTTCTTGTTCTGGACATCGACGGAAATAAGGTTGAACTGACAGAGGAAGATCTGCTGATCGAGACTGCCCAGACTGAGGGGTATATGACAGAAACAGACGGCGATACAGCAGTTGTACTGGATACCAATCTGACTCCGGAACTGCTGGAGGAAGGTTTTGTACGTGAGATCATCAGCAAGATCCAGACCATGCGTAAAGAAGCAGGATTTGAGGTTATGGATAAGATCCTGGTTTATGCAAAAGATAATGATAAGGTTATGGATGTGATGAAAGCGCATCAGGATGAAATCAAAGGCGAGGTTCTGGCAGATCAGATCATTCTGGGCGAAGTTCAGGGTTATACAAAAGAGTGGAATATCAATAAAGAGCAGGTAACACTGGCAGTAGTTAAAGTACAGGAGGATTAACATGATTAACAAGCAGTTTGAGAAAGAGGCCTTCAAGAAGAGTGTACGAGATAATGTAAAATTTCTCTATCGCAAAAGGCTGGAGGAAGCTACCCAGGAGCAGCTTTTCCAGGCTGTATGCTACACTGTGAAAGATGTTATCATTGATAATTGGCTGAAGTCACAGAACGCATTTGAGGAGCAGGATCCGAAGATCGTTTATTACATGTCCATGGAGTTTCTGATGGGCCGTGCCCTGGGCAACAACCTGATCAACCTTGGCGCTTACGGGGAAGTAAAGGAAGCACTGGAGGAGTTAGGACTTGATCTGAATGTTCTTGAGGACCAGGAGCCTGATCCGGCATTGGGCAATGGCGGTCTGGGAAGACTTGCAGCATGTTTCCTGGATTCTCTGGCAACTCTTGGTTATTGTGCTTATGGATGCGGTATCCGTTATCGTTATGGTATGTTCAAGCAGGAGATCAGGGACGGTTATCAGGTAGAGGTACCGGATAACTGGCTTGTAAATGGTTATCCATTCGAGCTTCGCCGTCCGGAGTATGCAAAGGAAGTGCATTTTGGCGGTTATGTACGTGTAGAATATGATCCTGCAACAGGACAGAATAAATTTATCCATGAAGGCTATCAGGCAGTCAAGGCGATTCCTTATGATATGCCTATCGTGGGATACAAGAACAATATGGTAAATACCCTTCGTATCTGGGATGCAGCTGCGATTGAGGAATTTGGTTTTGATTCTTTTGACAAGGGTGATTATAAGAAAGCAGTAGAGCAGGAAAACCTGGCAAAGGACATTGTAAATGTACTTTATCCTAATGATAACAAGATGTCAGGAAAAGAGCTTCGTCTGAAACAGCAGTACTTCTTTGTTTCTGCAAGTATCCAGGAAGCAATCGCAAAATATAAAAAGAAACATAATGACATTCGGAAGCTGCATGAAAAGGTTGTATTCCAAATGAATGATACACATCCTACCATGGCAGTTGCCGAGCTGATGCGTATCCTCATTGACCAGGAAGGCCTTGGCTGGGATGAGGCATGGGCAGTAACCACCAAATGTGTTGCTTATACTAACCACACCATTATGTCCGAGGCACTGGAGAAATGGCCCATCGAGCTGTTTTCAAGACTGCTTCCCCGTGTATATCAGATGATTGAAGAGATCAACCGTCGTTTCATCATTGAGATTCAGAACAGATATCCGGGCAACTATGAGAAGATCAAGAAAATGGCGATCATTTATGACGGCCAGGTGAAGATGGCACATCTTGCTATTGCAGCAGGATATTCTGTTAATGGTGTTGCAAAGCTTCATACTGAGATTCTTGAGAAACAGGAGCTGCGCGATTTCTATGAGATGATGCCTGAGAAATTCAATAATAAAACCAATGGTATTACACAGAGACGTTTCCTCCTTCATGGCAACCAGCTGCTTGCCAACTGGGTAACAGACCATATCGGACCAGACTGGATCACAGATCTGTCCCAGATGAAAAAACTGGCTGTTTATGCTGATGATGAGAAAGCACTTCAGGAGTTTATGAATATTAAATTCCAGAATAAGCAGCGTCTTGCAAAATACATCCTGGAGCATAATGGCATTGAGGTAGATCCTCATTCCATCTTTGATGTACAGGTTAAGAGACTTCATGAGTACAAGAGACAGCTTTTGAACATTCTGCATGTGATCTATCTGTACAATCAGATCAAGACACATCCGGAGATGGATATGTATCCGAGAACCTTTATCTTTGGCGCAAAAGCTTCTGCAGCTTATGCCCGTGCAAAGAAGATCATTAAGCTGATCAACTCTGTTGCTGATGTGGTCAATAATGATGCATCCATTAACGGCAAGATCAAGGTTGTATTCATTGAGAATTATCGTGTGTCTAATGCAGAGATGATCTTTGCCGCAGCAGATGTTTCCGAGCAGATTTCTACAGCCAGCAAGGAAGCTTCCGGTACAGGTAATATGAAATTCATGCTGAACGGTGCTCCTACACTGGGAACTATGGATGGTGCCAATGTGGAGATCGTAGCAGAGGTAGGCGCTGAGAATGCATTTATCTTTGGTATGAGTTCTGATCAGATCATCAATTATGAGAACAATGGAGGTTATGATCCGGATATGATCTATAATACAGATCCGGAGATCCGTCAGGTACTGATGCAGCTGATCAATGGTACTTTCTCCAGTGATACAGAGCTGTTCCGTGATATTTATGATTCTCTTCTGAGCACAAAGAACAGTTCCAGACCGGACCAGTATTTCATTCTTGGTGATTTCCGCTCCTATGCAGAGGCACAGAAGAAGGTGGAAGCGACTTATCGTGATGAGAAGAAGTGGGCGAAGATGGCACTTCTGAATACAGCTCACAGTGGTAAATTCTCTTCAGACAGAACCATCCAGGAGTATGTGGATGACATCTGGCATCTGGATAAAGTTACTGTAGGCACAAAATAATATTTTATCTCAGTCGAGAAGACTCCCACCTTTTTCAGGTGGTGAGTAACTGCAAGTTCGTCTCAGTGGGAGTCCAATCTCCGACTGAGATAAACGCTCCGCGAGGATGCGCAGTGATTCTGTAAAGAATATGTCAGCTTACGCTGACCAGAATCACGCGCCAAGTCTCGCAGCTGCTCGACTTGAAGTTCTATTTCTATCCGGGCAGTGCAGGACATGAACGGGATAGTTATAGAAGCTGAATAAGTATAAAAATTGAATTAGTATAAAAAGGGGATACGGTTATTACCAGTCAGTGAAAACCGTATCCCATTCTTTTTTGCTATTTTGGAAATAATTCTCCGGTTGCTGCATTTTTCCAGTATTCATAAGGGAACATATGATACATTTTACGGATGGTATTGCGCTGACTTTCGTAGATCATTGCCAGTTTCCGTTTGCGGATGTACAGTTCTTTGTCCATTTCCCGCAAGCTGTATGGAATCCGGTCATTTACGTAGTAGGTACCGAACCAGTATAATTCAGCCTTGCATCCGGTTTCTTTATATTCTTTTTCAATGATCTGATGTGTCATCTGATGATGCAGATGGCCATATTCGCCATTTTCATTGTGGGTGGCAACCAGCTGCCAGTCTTTGTAGTTAAGAATCGTTGCCACATCTTTTTCCATGGCTGCTCGCCAGTATTTCCAGGAACTGCGCTTATTGCCAAGCTTATCCGGGTAGGAAAGCATCAGATATTTGCCACCGGCTTCTGTAACCACAGATTGAAATTCTTTGCTGCGGACCGGGTTGTTGCCACCGGTCATACACACTACCAGATACTTATCATCCAGCAGGTGGCCGCCACCCCAGATCAGCTCATCATCCGGATGTGCAGAAAACAGGATCTTCGTATAACCGGACAGATCCAATGCATCCAGCTGATCATCTGTAACTGCAGGCAGGTGCATGTATGGGGAAAGAATATGCCACCAGTAAATAAGCAGGGATGCAGCTGCCACAATCAGCAGAGAAAGAAGGGGACGGCCCGCTTTTTTGCAGGCCCATTTCATTGTATACATAAAAACCTCCTAAGGGCGGAATGTTCAGGGCGGCTCAGATCCCTTTTTTGTAGAGTATAAAAGAATAAATACAGGGAATCACAAAAAGCACCATCAGTATGGAAAAAAGAAGCCAATAGGACTGGACAAAACCGTTAATGATCATAATGATACCGCCAAGGATAAAAATCCAGGAGGCCATGCGGTGGGTACGGTTCCAGTTCTCTTCACTTGTCAGAGTCCAGGGCAGCCGGATGCCGATCGTAAAATTCTGTTTCACCTTATGCAGATAATTACCTATGACAATAAAGAGAAAGCCAATCATAAGGCTGACCCAAAGTCCGATATCCAGGTCATATCCCAGATTATAAGAATAAAGGAAAATATTAACGCATATGGAAAGCACAGGGATGATCCAGAAGACCATTTTGCCAATGCGGGTATTGATATTTTTTCGTTTGGGATCTGCCAGGGTTGCCAGGGAAACAAAAAGCTGCAGGGCAAGCAGAATCAAAGGAAGCCCAAATACTCCAAAAAATTTGCTGCCCCATCCATCGGCTCCATTATTGTTTGAAAAGTGTATGGCGAATTTCTCAGGCAGCTGATTCCATAAAATCAGGCCTGCAAGTATAGGACTGATAGTAAGAAGGCTTGTAAGTAAAAGAGTTTTTCTGTTATTTCGGATCATTGTCAGATTCTCCTTTCAGATTCTTCAGCCATAGCAGGATTTCATCTACAACTGAAGTATTCAATTCATAATATACATAATTTTTTTCTTTGGCTTCCCATACCAGATCTGCTTTTTTCAAAATGTTCAGATGGTAGGAGATGGTTGCACCAGTCATGTCAAAATGACTTCCGATTTCTCCTGCTGACATCCGACCGCTTTTCAGAAGCTGTAGGATTTCCCGTCGGACAGGATCGGATAGTGCCTTGAAAGTGTTGGCAAAAGACAATTTTGTTCCTCCTTTTAAAAGCATTTAGAAATATTTCTAAATAGAATATATGATAACTTTATGGAAAAGTCAAGAACTATTTAGAAAAAAATCTAAATACAATGACACAGACAGAAAAAATGATTTTACTGCTTCAGTTCTGATACTATAATCATGTAAAGGAATGAGAATTGAAAGAATATACTATATGGAATATATTTACAAAAGGGATGGTATGTTTCATTAATTATTTATGGGGTGGAATGATTTCTAAAAATATATAAATAATATACAAATAATCTGTTAATTACCAAAAAAAACGTGTATAATATTACATAGTGATACCAGATAGGAAAGGTTCAAGTTGGTGTCAATATAAAATCAGGCAGGACATAAAGGGGGCTTGTATATGAAGATCACATTTATCGGTGCGACCCATGAGGTGACGGGCAGCTGTTATTATCTGGAGGCAGCCGGAAAACGGTTTCTGGTAGATTATGGGATGGAACAAGGACCAAATTACTATGAGAATCAGGAAATCCCGGTAGCCCCGGGAGAACTGGATTTTGTACTGCTGACACATGCACATATGGATCATGCAGGAATGTTGCCTGCATTATATGCAAAAGGCTTTCAGGGACCGATCTATGCAACAGAAGCCACCTGTCATTTGTGTGATATTATGCTTCGTGATAGTGCACATATCCAGATGTTTGAGGCAGAATGGCGAAATCGTAAGGGACGCCGCCAGGGAAAAGCAGATTTTGTGCCTGTATATACCATGGAAGATGCACTGACAGTGCTGAAGAATTTTGTGGGAAGACAATATGGAGAAATTTTCCAGCCGGCTTCCGGGATACAGGTTCGTTTTACAGATGCAGGACATCTGCTTGGTTCTTCCAGTATTGAGATCTGGATGGAAGAAGATGGAAAAGAAGAAAAAATAGTATTTTCCGGAGATATTGGCAATAAAAACCAACCACTGATCAAGGACCCAACATATCTTAAGGAAGCAGATTATGTGGTGATGGAATCCACATATGGAGACAGAAGTCATGGAGAACGTCCGGAATATGTAAAGCTTCTGGCAGAGGTGATCCAGGAAACCTTTGACAGAGGCGGTAATCTGGTGATTCCTTCTTTTGCAGTAGGCAGAACGCAGGAAATGCTGTATTTTATTCGGCAGATCAAGGAGGAAGGCCTTGTTACTGGACATGATAATTTTAAGGTCTATGTGGATAGTCCGCTGGCAAATGAAGCTACTACCATTTTCGGAAAACATTATCATGACTGCTTTGATGAGGAAGCTTTGAAATTGGTGCAAAAAGGGATCAATCCTTTAAGCTTCCCAGGTCTTAGGATTTCTGTAACAAGCGATGATTCCAGAGCTATCAATTTTGATGAAGACTGCAAGGTGATCATTTCTGCCAGCGGCATGTGTGATGCAGGGCGTATTAAGCACCATCTGAAACATAATCTGTGGCGTGAAGAGTGTACGATCCTGTTTGTTGGATATCAGGCTGTGGGGACAGCCGGAAGGGCACTGCTGGAAGGGGCGCAGGAGCTGAAGCTTTTCGGTGAGCCGGTTCATGTGGCTGCCCATATCTGCCAGATGCCGGGCATCAGCGGTCATGCAGATGTAAATGGACTGATTGACTGGGCGAAAGCTTTTAAACAGAAACCGAAACAAGTATTCATTACTCATGGAGAGGACAGCGTAACAGAGCTTTTCGCAGGAAGACTGAAGGAAGAACTGGGGTACGATACCATGGCGCCTTTCAGTGGAACCATATATGATCTGAAAGAAAATGCCCTTGTATATGAGGCAAAGGGCATCCGCATTGAGAAAGCATCCAAGTCTCCCAAGGCTTCTAAAGCTGCTCAAGCTTATGCGAAGCTGGTTTCTCTTGGACACAGATTGATGTCTGTGATCCGCAAAAATGAAGGAACTCCCAATAAGGATCTGGACAGATTTGCGAGAGATATCCAGTCATTATGTGATAAATGGGACAGACCGGATCAGTGAGATAAAAGAAAAACCGCCTGTGGTCTTAGTATTTCATCAGATCACAGACGGGTTTTAAGCTGCTTTCAGGCAAGTGCCTCTTTTAATGCGAAAGCAAGCTGCTGTGGACATGAAGTTGGTTTTGAACCGCACTTAATATTTTCAAGACGGCTGATCACTTCTTCAGCGTCCATGCCCTCCACCAATTTTGAAACACCCTGGGTATTTCCAGAGCATCCTCCGATAAAATTTACATTGTGAACCTTTTTATTGTCATCAATTTCAAATTCGATGGCCTGTGCACAGACACCTTTTGCTTTATACATCATGGCTTTATCCTCCTTTTTGCAGTTCAAAAGCATTATGAACTTTTCGTTTTGGTATTATGTATTATGATTTTGGTGTGAAAACACCAAAATCATGATTACACGGATTGTTCCGTGCTTTTGACACTGTAATCCTATTATAGCAGAATCGCTGTAAAAATCTATAGGGGATTTGGGAAGAATAAGTAAATAGATTGGGATATGGTAAAATTACAAGGGTATCAATTTGATAATTCGGTCTTAATATGATATTAAAAATTGCCAGTTTCAGAAAAAAAGACTAATATAAGGAACAGCAAAGGTGCAGTCGTGGTGAAAACCACAGGCTGCGCCTTTTTCGCATTACAAGATTATCGATAAGATTACCAATTACACGATTATCAAAATGAAAGAGTGATCCACAATGGTATTTCATTCCGTAACAAAAAGCAAGCAAAGAGTAGAAGCATACAAAAAAGTAAATGGTGAAACCATTTTTGCAAATGACCTGGAGATGAAAGACATGCAGTACGCATACGGTGTAAGTTCCAAATATGCATTTGCATGGGTTAAAAATATTGACACTTCTCAGGCGGAACAGGCACCAGGCGTATCCTGTGTTGTTACATACCAGGACATACCAGGAGACATTCTTATGGGTGAAGACAAGCAGGATCAGTATGTACTGGCTGTAGACCGGGTGATCACGGTAGGAGATATTCTGGCCGTCGTGGTGGCTGATACCATGGAACATGCAAAACAGGCAGGACAACTGGTAAAAATAGAATATGAAAAGCTTCATGAACTGACGGACCTGGAAGAGGCCTATCGTTCGGATATGGTGGTAAATCCATATAGAAATGATAACCTGTGTTCCCAGTGTTTTATCAAAAAAGGAAACATTGATAATGCCTTTGGACCGGAAAATGTATCTGTGCAGACTCATTATGAGACAACCTGGCAGGAACATGCATATATAGAACCGGAATGCGTAGTGGCATATCCGGGAAGAATCTATGCAGCAGAGCCATAAACGCCATCCCTTTAAATTCGATGTTCATGTATCTGCAGATCAGGAAGGAAAGCTGCAAGGGTTTGAAGCACTTGCAATGACCGATTCCGGAGCCTATGCAAACATGTCTCCGGGAGTGGCTTTTAAAGCTGTATCCTTAGGGGCAGGTCCTTATGTAGTTCCCAATGTTTATTGTGGGGCAAAGGCAATTTATACAAATAATATCCCATCAGGCTCTATGCGCGGCTTTGGAAATCCCCAGGGGATTTTTGCAAGGGAATGTGCTTTAGATGAACTGGCAGAAAAGCTGGGAATGTCCCCTTATTTGCTGAGAAAAAGAAATGTAATGCATAGAGGAGATGCCACTGGGTCCGGACAGATCATTGATTTTGAGGATATCGGTGCAGAAGAAGTGCTGGATCAGGTAGCACAGAAGCTGGATTACGAGAAAAAATACTGGCAGTATAAAAAGGAAAATCCGGGAAAAACAAAAAGAAGGGGAGTAGGACTTTCCCTTTCCTACCGTGGAAACAGTTACGGAACTGGTGTCCCTGATGTTGGACGGTGTTATCTGGAAGTGCAGATGGACGGAAGTGTAAGACTGAATATCGGTTTAACGGAAATCGGCCAGGGGCTTCATACAGTGATGGGGCAGATTGCAGCAGAAGCACTGATGGTCAGTGATGACCAGGTAACGGTAAGCGAAAGCACCACAGATGCTCCGGCTACCGGAATCTGTAATGCTTCCAGAGGAACCTTTGTTGGCGGTAATGCCATTTTGGATGCAGCGAAAAAGATACATGAATGTATGAGGGACGCATTATCAGAAACCTTTCAGTGTGACCGTAGGAAAATCCGTTTCCTGTTGGACATGGTGGATGTGGATGGAAAGAAATTATCTTTTAAAGAGGCTGCCGGGATCACTTTTTCAACAGGCCGGACACCTGCCTTTACAGGAAATTATAAAACCCCGGATCCTGTGTTCGATGAAAAGACAGGATTTGGTGACACCTTTTATGAATATACTTATTCCTGCATCGGAGCAGAAGTGGAGATTGATACCTGTACAGGAGAAACAACAGTGCTGAATGTGGTGTCTGCCCATGATGCTGGCCGGATCATGAATCCTAAACTGGCAGCAGGACAGATCGTAGGCGGTGCAGTCATGGCTCAGGGTTATGCGTTGATGGAAGATATCAATTCAGTAAAAGGATATGCAAAGAATGAGAATTTTGACCAGTATATGATACCCGGAATCAAAGATGTGGGTAGGGTTTTGCCGGTAACAGTAGAAAATCCCAATGACCGCGGACCTTTTGGAGCCAGATCCCTGGGAGAGCCGACTCTGGATCCAGGGCTTGGAGCTTTTACAAATGCAGTAAACCATGCACTGGGAGAACTGGGGAAAGTAAAAAGCTCCCCTGCCAGCCTGGAAAAGGTTTTGTTCTCATGTGGAGGAGCAAAGGGGGATGGAAGATGAAGTATCAGGATTACATTACCGTTTCTTCTTTGAAAGAAGCATTGGAGCAGCTGGAGAAATATGGGAAAGATGCTGTGATCGTTGCCGGGGCAACTGACCTGGCAGTAAAAGCAAGGTCAAAGGACTGGTATGAAAGCAAATATTTGGTGGACATCAGCCGCATCCAGGAATTACAGGGAATCCGAAAAGAACAAGGAAAAATTATGGTGGGAGCAATGACTACCATCTATGAATTGCTTCATTCTGAACTGATCCGAAAAGAAGCAGGGCTCCTGTATCAGGCCTGTGGAAATATTGCGGGACCGCAGATACGGAATCAGGCTACCATAGGAGGCAATCTGGCGAATAGCTGTCTGGCTGCAGACACGATTCCTGCGCTTTGTGTGCTGGAAGCAACGATCTGCATCGTGGGACCGTCAGGCACCAGAGAAATTCCGGTAGAGGAATTGCTGAAATTCTGCCCTCCATGTGTGAGACATGAGGAAATGAGTGTAGGCGGATGTTTTTATGGGATACCTGCAGGGAAAAAGAATACGCTGGAGCCGGATGAAATCATCACCCAGGTAGTAATTCCTGTTATGTCAAAAGATTACCGGTATTCATTTCAGAAGGTAGGCCGAAAGAAAAGCGGATGCATGTCCAGATTCACTTTGGCAGTGGCGATGAAGCTTTCAAAGGATCAAAAGATTGAAGATGTTCGGCTTTCCATAGGGGCTGCGCTGGCTGATATCAGACTGCAGAAGGAAGTGACAGAATCTCTCAAGGGCCATAAACCGGACAGTGAATTATTCCATGCTTGTATGGCACAGCTTGGGGAGAAAATCCGCAGTCAGGTGCGGAAAGTGGATGACAATATAGAATACAAAGCAGCTGTCTGTGAACGGCTGGGGACAAGAACTTTAAGTGAACTTGCTTTTGGAACAGCTTTTGTGGAATAAAATGGGATAAGGACTGATGCAGAATGAAAAAAGTGATACAATTTATATTGAATGAGCAGGCAGTGTGTATAGAAACTGATCCTGCAGGAAGACTTCTGGATACCATTCGCCACATTCTTGGATACAAGGGAACCAAAGAAGGCTGTGGGATCGGGGAATGTGGAGCCTGTACAGTGATCATGGATGGCAGGACAGTGAACAGCTGTGTGACTCTGAATGCACAGGCAGAAGGAAGGAAGGTGACTACTATAGAAGGCCTGACAGGAGACAGGATGGCAGATGTGATCAAAAAGGCCTATGTGGAAGAAGGAGCTGTACAGTGTGGATTCTGTACACCTGGCATGGTTTTAAGTACATATGTTTTGCTAAAAGAAAATCCGGAGCCCACCCAGGATGAAGTGCGGGACGGCCTGTCAGGCAATCTTTGCAGGTGTACCGGATATACGGCTATCATCCGGGCGGTATTACGGGCAGCAAAAGAGCTTTCAGGTAAAGAACCTGAAAAAGAAGGGAGCGATTAAATGATGATAGCAGATGGATGGAAAGAGGAAGTTGTAGAGCTTTGTAAGAAAATTGTTTCCAGGAGGAGCTATTCCGGAGAAGAAAATGGTGTGGCAGAGGAATTAAAAGCTTACATGGAAGCAAATGGATTTGATCAGGTTTATATTGATAAATACGGAAATATCATTGGAAAGATAAAAGGAAAACGTCCTGGAAAGAAGCTGTTATTTGACGGACATATTGATACGGTTCCGGTAGGAAATGAAAGTGAATGGACCCATGCCCCTTTTGCTCCCGAGACATGTGATGGAAAGCTGTACGGACGGGGAACCACAGATATGAAAGGGGCTGTGGCAGCTTATACAGTGGCTGCCTGTCATTTTGCAAAGGATTTTGACAGAGATTTTGCAGGAGAGATTTATGTGGATGGAGTTGTCCACGAGGAATGTTTTGAAGGGGTAGCTGCCAGAAGCATCAGCGAATATGTGAAACCGGATTATGTGGTGATCGGGGAAGCTTCAGACCTGAATCTGAAAATCGGCCAGAGAGGACGTGCAGAGATTGTACTGGAAACCTTTGGAAAACCTGCACACAGTGCAAATCCTGAAAAAGGGATCAATGCAGTATATAAGATGGCAGAACTGATCGGGGAAATCAGAAAGCTTACGCCTACAGAGCATCCGGTTCTGGGAAAAGGAATCCTGGAGCTTACAGATGTGAAGTCCAGCCCATATCCTGGAGCATCAGTTGTACCTGAATACTGTAGGGCCACCTATGACAGAAGACTTCTGGTAGGAGAAACCAAGGAATCTGTGCTGGAGCCTATTCAGAAGCTGCTGGATGAAAAAATGAAAGAAGATCCGGAACTGAAAGCAAAGGTTTCCTATGCCTACGGTAAGGAAAAATGTTATACAGGCGAGACGATCCAGGGGGAAAGATTTTTCCCGGGATGGCTGTTTGAGGAAGACGCTGATTATGTACAGGCAGTGAAAAAAGAATTGGAATCCATGGGCTTTACCCCCAAGATCACAAAATATAACTTCTGCACAAATGGCAGTCACTACGCAGGGGAAGCCAACATTAAAACAATTGGTATGGGACCATCTGTGGAGAGCCTGGCTCATACAGTGGATGAATACTGTACGTTAGAGGCACTGGAAAAGGTGGCCGGATGTTATTACGGTATTATGAAAGCTTTGCTGAAATAAAGGATCCGGTATTGCCGCTTACCGGATCAAAGGAAATATCCAGGCAACAGGAAGCGAGGGAGAGACATGAAGATATACAAAAATCTTAGAATTTTTACCATGGACAAAGAGGGAAAAGCATATGATAATGGGTACATTAAGGTTTCAAAGGGAAAGATCTTGGCAATTGGGAATTGCGATGATCTGACCTGTCAGGAGCTTGAGGCAGGAGAATGCGTGGACTGCAAAAATAAGATCGCAGTGCCAGGCATGATCACTACCCATGCACATTTTTATGGGACTTTTGCCAGAGGGATGCAGTTATCCCAGCCGATATGCAACTGGCAGCAGATGCTGACCCATATGTGGTGGAAGTTCGATAAGAAGCTTACCTTCGACCAGTGCTATTACAGTGCTATGCTTGGACTGATAGATGGCCTGAAAAGCGGCACTACCACATTTTTTGATCATCAGGCAAGTCCGAATGCCACAGATGGGGTTCTGGATATCCTGGAAAAAGCGGTAAGGCAGGCAGGTGCAAGAGCATGCCTTTCCTATGAGGTTTCGGATCGGGACGGAACAGTGGGAGCTTCTGCAAAAAACAGGCACAACCGCTGCTTATAATGTACAGTCCAATACCAATAATGCAGTAGGGATCTGCCCGGCAGTATCCATGTTGGATCATGGGGTTAATGTGGCGCTTGGCGGAGATGGTTATACATACGATCTTTATCAGGAACTTGGATTTGGAGTGATCATGCAGCGGATCAGGGAAAAGGATCCTCGTGTTTTTTCAGGGGAACAGATCCGCAGGTTTGCCTTTGAAAACCCTGGAAACCTTGGGAAAAGGCTGTTTGGTGTACAGCTTGGCATGCTGGAGCCTGGTGCGGCAGCAGATATTGTTCTGGTGGATTATCAGGAACCAACACCCATAACAGGCAGTAATTTCCTGTCGCATATGACCTCTGCATTCAGCGGAAAAGTGACAGATGTGATCGTAAATGGAAAAACGGTTGTGAGAGACAGGCACTGTACCCAGGTTGATGAAGAAAAGATTTTGGCAGAATGCAAGGTACAGGCAGACCAGCTCTGGAAAAGTCTTGACTGAACATAACAAATGTGTCCCGCGAAAATGAAGGGGCATTCCTGAAAGGTGATCAATGAAAAAAAGTAAATTATATGAGATACAGGATGTGGCGATCCAGATTGCCAATACATTGGCAACAATGCTGCAGGTAGATGTGGAGATCATTGATTCTGCACATATGAGGGTGGCGGCAACCGGGCATTTTGCCTGCCGTGTGAATCAATCCAATGTGGGAGATGGCCATGCTTACCGGGACACACTTGAGACAGGAAAGAAAATGTTTATTGATAATCCGGGACAGAATCCTTACTGCGTGGGCTGTAAGGAAATAGATACCTGTGATGCGCTTCTTGAAGTGTCTGCACCGATTATTGTGGATGACCGGATCGAAGGAGCCATCGGAATGACCTGCTACAAAGAAGACAGGGAACAGTTTATGGCGGAGCATTTGCAGGAATCTATGTTTTTTCTGGAACAAATGTGCATGCTGGTGGCAGGAAAGATCAAGGAACGTACCAATCTGCAGAAGCACCTTTCTGCAAGCAGGATGCTGCATGCCATGATGGGTATGGTAGACAAGGGCGTGCTGATCCTGGATCAGGAGGGCAAGCTGCTGGAATACAACGGGATTGCTGCAAAAGAACTGAAACTGGATCCTGGAATCGTCGGTCAGCCTGTGAATATCATCCTGACTGGGGATGTGATGATGGAAAAAAGGGAATATACAGTCCGTATCAAAAAAGAGATCAATCAGGCGGCAGCCCATAATGAACCTGTGCTGATCGAAGGTGAAGAAGGTACAGGGAAAAAGACCATAGGAACGGCTATCTGGAAGGCCAGCCAAAGAGCGGAAAAGCCTTTTGTATATTTTAACTGTGCAAGCGTAGAGGAAGGTCTTTTGGAAGAACGGTTATTTGGTGCCACCGGACAGGATAAGGCCGGTATGGGATCCGAACAGGAGAGCACGGAAGTGATGCTTTGTAAATCAGTTGCGGAACAATAGATAGTAATTACAAATTCTTTAAATTTGGTCTGGCGTACAGGCTGATGAATTGATACAATAGAAGGGTCAGTGTGCAAAAAAGGGAAGATTTTCCCGGCACTGGCGCTTCTATTTTTATGAAAAGAGGTTCAGAAGATGAATTGTATTGGAATTATCGGAGCTATGGAAACTGAGGTAGCCAGACTTAAAGAGATGATGGAAGATGTGACAGTGGTCACAAAAGCTTCCATGGAATTTTATCAGGGAACTTTAAAAGGAAAAAAGGCAGTGGTAGTCCGTTCCGGGATTGGCAAGGTGAATGCAGGAATCTGTGCGCAGATCCTGGCAGATGTTTTTCAGGTAGATGCCCTGATCAATACCGGTATTGCAGGAAGCTTGAATAATGATATCAATATTGGCGATATTGTACTTTCTACAGATGTAGTGCAGCATGATGTGGATGCAGGAGCGTTCGGATATAAGAAAGGAGAGATTCCCCAGATGGGACAGCTTTCTTTCCCGGCAGACGCAAAGCTCCGTCAGCTGGCAGCAGATGCCTGCAGGGAGGTGAATCCGGAGATCCAGGTTTTCCAGGGCAGGATTGCTTCCGGAGATCAGTTTATTTGTGATCGGGCAGTAAAAAATGATATCCGTGATACTTTTGGCGCTTATGCAGTGGAGATGGAAGGTGCAGCGATCGGACAGGCGGCATGGCTGAATCAGGTACCTTTTCTGATCATTCGTGCCATTTCAGATAATGCAGATGACAGCACTGGTATGGAGTATAATACCTTTGAAAGGCTAGCAGCTGAGCACAGTGTGCGTCTTACTGAGAAGATCATGGAAACTCTGTAAGAACAAAAAGGGCAAAACAGGTGTGCAGTTCTTTAGGAGGCTATAACCTATTTTGCCCTGTCTGCATATACTGGAACAGACAGGAAAATAAGGGGAAAACCATATGTATCATAAAGAGTTTTATCCTTTTTATACAGCATATGCAGAAGCTGGGCTTTTCGATGGACAAAAGGTACAGGATCAGGAGTTTGAACTGATGAAATCCTATTACCCTTCTGCTGCCAGAAGGGTGCAGGCTCAGGTGGAACAGGAATGTGATCTGATGGATTACGAAGGCAGCAGGATTTATGATCAGTACCCGGATAAACTAATGCTTTACCATATGTGCCGGAAGATCCGTGAAAAGGTATCTGGGATGAGGGAAATGGAGCCGTTGTCCGGAGATTTTCTGGATGATCTGATCCAGGTTTTGCTTTTTCAGGAGATTTCCAGGAGGCGCTGCAGGCGTAACCGGTGCCGGGGAAGAAACACAGCAGTTAATTTTTTTGTAGATGAATCCAAAAAACACAATATATACAATATCAGGGAAAAAAGATATAATAAAAATGATGACATTAGAAGAATATTTAGAGAAACAGATCAATGAATATTTGAAACAGGCGGTGCTCAGTGGAAATCGTAAAGAAGGTGTGGGCACAGTAAAGATCCGTCCGGTAAAGATACGGGAGCAGATCTTTTATCAGGCTTCTGCCATGGAGGGTACAAAGGTGCTCCATAAAAACTATGACAGGGAGCAGGTGATCGCCTATATTAAAGAGGCTCTTGGCAGCGGCTTCGGACAGCTGCAGGCGCAGGGACAGGAATTGGATGGTACAGTTCTTGTAAGTAAAAAAGGAAAGATCACGGTAAAGGCAAAAAGGCATTCTGGTGCAGAAAAGATCCAGATCCAGGCACATAACCGTGTTAAGAAATATATACTTGAGGAAGGAACGCCAGTTCCGTTTCTGGTGGATCTGGGAGTGATGCATCCGTCAGGCAGCATTGTTTTCTCCAGATATGACAAATTCCGTCAGATCAACCGTTTCCTGGAATTTATTGAAGACATTCTGCCTAGGCTTCCAAAGGACAGGGAGATCACGATTCTGGATTTTGGATGTGGGAAATCTTACCTTACTTTTGCTATGTATTATTATCTTCGGGAATTAAAAGGCTATGATGTTCAGATCATTGGCCTTGACCTGAAGGAAGATGTGATCCGGCATTGCAGCCTGCTGGCAGAAGAGTATGGATATGAGAAGCTGCATTTTTATAAAGGGAATATCGCAGATTATGAAGGAGTAACATCTGTAGATATGGTAGTGACCCTCCATGCTTGTGATACAGCCACGGATTATGCACTGGCAAAAGCCGTTGAGTGGGGGGCGCAGGTGATCCTGTCTGTGCCCTGTTGCCAGCATGAGCTGAACCGGCAGATAGAAAATCAGCTGCTGCAGCCTGTACTGAAGTACGGGATCTTAAGAGAGCGGATAAGTGCCCTTCTTACAGATGGGATTAGAGCAAATCTGCTGGAAGAGGCTGGCTATGATACACAGATCCTGGAGTTTATTGATATGGAGCATACCCCCAAGAATTTGCTGATCCGTGCAGTGCACACGGGGAAAAAGCGTGACGGGGAAGCGTTAAAACATATGATGAAGGCTTTGCATGTGCAGCCTTCACTGGAAAAACTGCTTTAATCGGTTTGGTAGGAGAAAAACATGAAGAAATTTTTATGCAGGCTATTGCTTTTACTGCTGGTGTTTGCAGCGGGAGTGGCAGGAACCGCCTTTCTTCTGAATAGTGAGACAACTGATGACCGGTCGGATATGAATAATCCGGTGCTGCCTGAGGTGATGATCGATGTAGGCGGCATATATGCTAACCGGATGTACGGATATGCACAGGAAATGCAGGCCGATTTTACGCGTGACAGTGTGACGCCTTTAGACACATCCAAGGAATTAAAATTTGTGATCAACGGATATGATACAAAGGTATCCAGTCTGGCTTATGAGATCCGTACTTCAGATGGTATGAAGGTGTTGGAGAACCGGAAGATCAAGAATCTGGGAGAAGAGGACGGGTATCTTACTGCGTCTATGACGGTGAACAGCAGTCTTAGGGTGAATCAGGAATATTCTATGCAGATCACATTGGAAACATCCAAAGGGACTGCCTATTATTATACACGTGTAGTATCCAGGTCAGGACTGAATGTGGATCAGTATGTGAAATTTGTTAAAAGCTTTTATGAAAAGTCCATGGACAAGGCTTATGCCGAGGATTTGACCAGTTATCTGGAGCCTGTGGATACTGGCGCTTCTGCTAATTATAATGATGTGAATATTAATTCCACCTTCAATCAGATCAGCTGGGGGTCTTTAAGTCCGCAGATCTACAAAAAAGGAATTCCAGTGATCAAGGATATTAATGAGACAACAGCAAGTATTTCCCTGGAATATCAGATCATGGCAAGGGATGGGGACAGCGCTCCGGAGATTTATGATGTAACAGAGTTTTACAGGATGAGGTACACTTCTTCCAGGATCATGCTTCTGGATTTTGAACGTTCTGCCAGCCAGGTGTTTGATGAAAACAATATAAAGATTTCCCAGGATGGACTTCTTCTTGGTGTCCGCAGCAGGGACGTGGAATATATGACTAATGAAACAGCAGGTGTGGCTGCTTTTGTACAAGAGGGAGACCTGTGGTCTTTTGGCCCTGAAGATGGGAAGACTATCCGTATTTTCAGCTTCCGCAGGGATGAAGGCGATTTCCGTGATGCAAGGAATCAGCACAACATTAAGATCATTCGTGTGGAAGATAACGGTGATGTGGATTTTGTATTGTATGGATATATGAATCGGGGATTGAGAGAAGGCTATAGCGGTCTTTGTGTATATCACTATAGCAGTGATCAGAATGTGGTAGAGGAAAAAGTATTTATCCCCACTACAGAGTCTTATGAGTTTTTAAAGGAAGACCTTGGTACACTGTCTTATGTAAGTAAGAATAATCAACTCTTTTTGCTGTTTTCCGGAAAGCTGTATCGTGTAGATATCGATAAAGGCGACTTTCAGGTTATGGAAGAGCAGATCAATCCTTCACAGTTTGTTGTTTCAGACACAAATGCACATGCTGCCTGGACTATACAGGAAGGGGAAAATGCAGGATGTATCAAAGAAATACAGTTTGACACCCTGGATACCAGGATCCTTACAGGAGCAGCTGGACAGAGCGTAAAGCCGGTAGGCTTTATGAATGAAGATCTGGTATATGGTGTGGTTATGGACGGGGATGCTCTGACGGATGATGACGGCCATGTGACAGAAGGGATCCATACCCTTCGGATTGAAGGCTTTGATGGTGAGATCAAAAAGGAATATCACCAGGAAGGCCTGTACATAACCAATGTGACGATCGGAAGTACACTGATGGAGTTTGAACTTTCTGCCAAACAGGGGAATACCTATGTTGTTCAGAAGAATGATAATATTATGAACAACAAAAAGGCGGGGGAAACTCAGGCTGAGGTTGAACTGGTGTCCAATTCCAGAACAGGCACCCAGGTCAGATTGTCCTTTAGCAGTGCACCTGAGGTTGAGGAGGCACTGGTGGTCTATGCCAAAATGAAGAGCGGGGATGAAAATAAGATCGTTCTGGATACTCAGGTGCCGCAGGATGAGATTTACTATGTTTATGCAAAAGGCGGTCTGGACAGTACATTTACAGATCCGGGTCAAGCCGTGAAGCATGCAGATGACCTGGCAGGCGTGGTATTGAACCGTGCACAGCAGTATGTCTGGGAACGAGGCAATAAAAAGACAAAGATCACGTTGAATATTGAAGATGTGCCGGAAGTGATGCGTACTGGATCCATGGATCTGGCGGCACTGCAGCAAGGCATGGGAGATCAGGGCACAGTGATCGATCTGTCCGGATGTACTTTGGACAGTGTACTGTATGAGGTAAGTGCTCAGAGGCCTGTGATCGCCAAGACGGGAAATAATACCAGCGTGGTGATCATTGGATATGATGAGTATAATACCTGGCTATATGATCCGGCGACCGGTGAGACACAACCTTATGGTATGAATGACAGTACAGCACTGTTTGAAAAGGCTGGTAATATTTTTGTCAGCTATATTGAAAACATAAAAGATCCAACATAATAACATAAAGTTGTTGGAATAAAAAGTAAGCAAAAATAGCAGGAGGGATTTTATTATGCAGAAACAATTAATGGAACTGTTTACACAGATGTATGGAGAAGGTGGAGACATTCGTGGATATTTTGCACCTGGTCGTGTAAATCTGATCGGAGAACATACAGACTATAATGGCGGTCATGTTTTTCCGTGCGCTCTTACGCTTGGTACCTATGGTCTTGCAAGAAAACGTAAGGATAATATACTTCGTTTTTATTCTGCTAATTTTCCAAAGGCCGGCATGATCCAGTCTTCTCTGGAGGAGCTTGTTCCATCTGAAGAGGCTGGCTGGACCAATTATCCAAAGGGAGTTATGTGGACCTTTGAAAAGAGAGGCTATAAGCTGACTTGTGGACTGGATTTTATGATCTTTGGTAATATTCCTAACGGTTCCGGACTTTCATCCTCCGCTTCCCTGGAAGTGCTTACAGGAACTATGTTAAAAGATCTGTTTGGATTTGATGAGATATCCATGCAGGATATTGCTATTATGGGACAGTATTCTGAGAATAATTTCAATGGGATGAATTGTGGGATCATGGATCAGTTTGCAAGTGCAATGGGTAAAAAAGGCTGTGCTATTTTCCTGGATACGAATACCCTGCAGTATGAGTATGCACCGGTAAAACTTCCAGATGCAAAGATCGTGATCACAAACAGCAAAGTGAAACACAGTCTTGTAAGTTCCGCCTATAATGACAGGAGAAATGAATGTGAGACAGCATTAGAAGATCTGCAGAAAGTGATGGATATTAAGACACTGGGAGATTTAACAGAGGCTGAGTTTGAAGCACATAAGGATGCAATCCAGGATCCGGTATGCGTAAAGAGGGCAAAGCATGCAGTTTATGAGAACCAGCGTACCATCAAGGCTGTACAGGCACTGAAGGAAAATAACATCAAAGAATTCGGAAAGCTGATGAACGCATCTCATGTATCCTTAAGAGATGATTTTGAAGTGTCCTGTGAAGAGATCGATATTCTGGTAGATCTTGCGTGGAAAACACCGGGAGTGATTGGATCACGTATCACAGGAGGCGGATTTGGCGGTTGTACTGTAAGCATTGTGGAAAATGACCAGGTACAGGCTTTTACAGAGAACATCGGAAAGGCATACGCAGAAAAGGTAGGCCATGAGGCAGAATTTTATGTAGTGGACATGGGCGATGGTGCCGGAAAGATGGATATAAAAGATATGAATGTACAGGTTGAATGCTAAGGGGTGACGGGAAATGTTAAGTGAGAATATTAAGAAACTGGTACAGTATGGGATTGAAACAGGTTTGACACCGGAATGTGAGCGGATCTATACTACCAATCTTCTGCTGGATGTATTTAAGGAAGACGAGTATACAGAGCCGGAAGAAGAATATAGTAATATTGATCTTGAGCAGGTTTTAAAAGAGTTACTGGATGAGGCAGTTGCACGAGGACTGATCCAGGACAGTGTGGTATACAGGGATTTGTTTGATACCAGGCTTATGAATTGTCTGATGCCCAGACCGGCCCAGGTAAGAAATACTTTCTGGGAAAAATATAAAGAGGATCCGGAGAAAGCGACCGATTACTTTTATAAGCTGAGCCAGGACAGCGATTATATCCGCCGCTACCGTGTAAAGAAGGACCAGAAATGGACAGTGGACAGCCCATATGGACAGATTGATATTACCATTAACCTGTCAAAGCCGGAGAAGGATCCAAAGGCTATTGCAGCGGCCAAGCTGATCAAGTCCAGCAGTTATCCAAAGTGTCTGCTTTGCCCGGAAAATGAAGGATATGCAGGCAGAGCCAACCATCCGGCAAGGGAGAACCACAGGATCATTCCTGTTACCATTAATGATACTCCCTGGGGCTTTCAGTATTCTCCTTATGTATATTACAATGAGCATTGTATTGTATTCAATTTCAGCCATACACCTATGAAGATCGAGAGGAATACCTTTATTAAGCTGTTTGACTTTGTTAAGCTGTTCCCTCATTATTTCCTTGGCTCCAATGCAGATCTGCCTATCGTAGGCGGTTCTATTTTAAGCCATGATCATTTCCAGGGCGGACATTATACCTTTGCAATGGCGAAGGCAGAGATTGAGAAGACAGTGACGATCCCAGGTTATGAGGATGTGGAAGCCGGGATTCTGAAGTGGCCGCTTTCTGTACTGAGGATCCGTCATAAGGATTCTGACAGGCTGGTGGATCTGGCTACTCATATTCTGGATAAGTGGAGAGGCTATACAGATGAAGAGGCTTTTGTTTTTGCACAGACAGATGGCGAGTCGCATAATACCATTACTCCTATTGCAAGAAAGAAGGGTGATCTGTTTGAGCTTGATCTGACTCTTCGGAATAACATTACCACAGAGGAGAATCCGCTGGGCGTGTATCATCCTCATGCACAGTACCATCATATCAAGAAAGAGAATATCGGCCTGATCGAGGTGATGGGTCTGGCAGTGCTTCCGGCAAGACTGAAAGAGGAACTGGAGCTTCTTGAAGAATATATTCTGGAAGGCAAGGATATTGCTTCCAATGAGAAGATAGAGAAACATGCACAGTGGGTAGCTGAGTTCCTTCCTAAATATCCTCATTTGGATAAAGAGAACATCCAGCAAGTTCTGCGTGGGGAAGTAGGACAGGTATTTGTGCATGTTCTGGAGGATGCCGGTGTTTACAAATGTACTCCAAAGGGCAGGGATGCATTCATGCGTTTTGTTCATACACTGTAAGATTTGATGGAAATACTTATGTAATACAAATGTAAAATTTGTTAAACTTTTTTCTGACCTGTGGTTGAAAGTTAAAAATGTTTCAGTTATACTGATACAGAAGCAAGGAATTGTGATGTTGCCGACAGGCGGCATGAGGGTTTATGAACAGAGGAGAGTATATGAAGAATAATAAGCAAAAAAGCAAAGGCCGTTTCCTATGTCTGCTGCTTGCTCTTTTGATGGTATTTATTGATATACCATTTACCGGGAGTGCAGGCAACCTTGGAGCAGCAGAAGTAAAGGCAGATACTTTGCAGGACGGAGATGCTGTTACGATTCGGTTTAAGGATCCTACAGGCAGGAAATATTATGAGGATCTTCAAATTGATACTAGCATAGGCGAGACGGTTACACTTCCGGCAAGAAAGGGGTATCGGTGGAAGCTGTCCGGGAAGTTTCGGTTTAATGGTGCCTCCAAGCTTATTCTTTCCGCTGATGCAGCATGGAGCCGTTATATCAAAGATGGTGTGCTGACTCTTCGGGCAGATAAGTTCTATTATGTGCAGTTTTATAATACCAATGGGACAAGCACCAGGAAGATGAAGGCTTTGAAGAAGATCGTGGTAGCTGGCAGGAAGATCAAGCTTCCCCAGGTGCCGGGAGCGTATGGCTATAACAATCTTGGATGGTCTGTGAAGAAGAATGCAGATACTGCAAAATTTCAGGGTGGACAGGTGATCACTGTAAAGAGGAACCTTAAATTCTATGCAGTCCGTAAAAGGATCGCTACCTCCGCAGTTCTGTTTTATAACAGTAATGGCAAGACAAATGCAGCTTATAAGAAGCTGAACAAGCGTGTGGCTAAGGGCAGTACATTTACCCTGCCGGAGATTCCGAAAGTGACCGGCTATCAGGGAGTTGGATGGACGACGACCCGGGGGGCAGCTGCTCCATTATACAAAGTGGGTGATACAGTAACCATTACCGCCAATACTAAATTCTATGCAGTGAGAGAGAAAGTAGATACTTATACAGTTTCTTTCTACATGTACAATGGCAGAAGCAATGCAGATTACAGGGAACTCCAGGTGGAGGCTGAGAGCGGATCTTATATTACACTTCCGGCAGTTCCTTCAAGAACCGGATATGTAGGTTTGGGCTGGTCTACGGTAAAGAACAGCAGCACATCTGTACTGAAAACTGGCAGCAAATACAAAGTGACGAAAGATGTTAAGCTGTATGCTGTTCAGGAAGCCGGAGTGACAGTGACTCTGTGCAAGAATGATGGATCAGTTTACCGTAAGGTTTCTGTTGGAAAGGGCAATTATCTTACTCTCCCGGCAGTGGCAAATGGCTCTGGTTACACATTCCTTGGATGGTCAAGGACGCAGAGAAAGAGTACAGATCCGGAATTTGAGGCTGCAGGGCGTATCCGTGTAAATGGAGATGTGACTTTATATGCAGTGGTCTTTAACAGAAGTACAGAACCGGATCTTACAGCTGCAGACATGGCGCAGGTGGATTTATGGAAACGTAAATATAAGCAGGTGATCTTTGTAGGTGATTCCAGGACAGTCCGTATGCAGGCAACTCTGAATAGAGAGTTTGGTGCAAGCAGTACGGTAGTATGGAATTCTGAGTTTGTAGCACAATCCGGAATGGGACTTGACTGGCTGAAAGGTGACGGCTATAACCAGATCATGAATATTGTAAATAAGAATAACAACACCCAGAATCCTACAGCAGTGATCTTTAATCTGGGAGTGAATGATCTGTCTAATCTGCCTTCTTATGTGACTTACATGAAGAGCCTGGCCTCTACATTGAAAAAGAAGAACTGCAAGCTTTTCTATATGTCTGTTAATCCAGGCAACAGTAAGATGATGGAGAACACCGGACATGTGGTAAGAAGTGAGGCAGCGGTACGCCAGTTTAATAGCACGATCCGCAGTCAGCTGGCGTCGGATTATACATTTATTGATACCTATTCCTGGCTGTTAAAGAACGGCTATGGCACAAATGCCAGTGGAAGCGGTGTAGATAACAGCGTGGATGATGGACTTCATTATACAACAAAAACCTATAAGAGAATTTATTATCATTGCCTGGAATTTTTGCTTCTGCAAGATGTTCCTAAGTAATGAGAGCTGATGAAAAATGCCCCAAAGCAACGGATGCTTTGAGGCATTTTTTTACTCAAATTAAGTTATGAACTTCTCCAGGATTCTTAAATCCTGGTTTGCATTACCACAGATTCATAACATGCTGCATAAGGAGACTGACCAGTGTAATGCCGCACCAACAGCATGCACCCAGAAAAATCGGTTTGCCTCCCTTTTTGATCAGTTTTACAATGTTGCTTCCAAGACCTATGGCGGCCATTGCCATGATGATAAAGAATTTGCTCAGTTCCTTTAATGGCGCAAAAAAGGATGCAGGAGCACCTAAGCGAAGAGCTATGGTAGTGATCACTGAGGCAAGGATGAACCATAATATGAACATTGGAAAAGACTTTTTCAGGCTGAAACCATTGGAACTGTTACCGGCGGATTTACTGCTTCTGGCACGGATAAGGGCAAGCACCAAAGTGATAGGAATGATGGCAAGAGTCCGGGTCAGCTTTACGGTTATTGCTTTATCCAGCGTCTGAGAACCAAGATTCCACATACTGTCCCAGGTAGAAGCTGCTGCTGTGACCGAAGAGGTATCATTAATAGCAGTACCTGCAAAAATTCCAAAGCATTCACCGGAGGCAGTGTTGAAGCCAATGGCATGGCCAAGTATTGGGAAAAACAGAGCTGCTAGTACATTGAAAAAGAAGATTACAGAAATTGCCTGCGCCACTTCTTCATCATCTGCATCAATAACAGGCGCTGTGGCTGCAATGGCAGATCCACCGCAGATAGAAGACCCTACTCCGATCAGGGTACTGATGTTGGAATCAATATGCATGGCTTTATGTAAAAGAAAAGCAATCAGCAGGGAAGTAGAAATGGTGCAGATGATAATAGGCAGGGACTGGCTTCCGGTGCGAAGTACCACATTCAGGTCAAGGCCAAAGCCCAGAAGGATTACTGCCAGCTGCAACACTTTTTTGGAAGTAAAGGTAATGCCGGTTTTTAGATTCCCGGAAGGTGTCCATACCAGTGCCAGAAGCATTCCAATGATAATGGCGATCACCGGACCGCCTATTACCGGGAATTTTTTGCCGATTAGCCAGGAAGGAACAGCAATCAGCAGGCAGATCAATATGCCGGGAAGGTTTTGCTTTATAGTTTTCATGGTGATTTTGTCTCCTTTGATAAGTTTGATGTGAACCCACGTATGAGCCAGATTCGATTATAAAGGAAAAACAGAAAAATATAAAGAAGAATGTGTGAGAAACTATATACGGAGAATGAATATATCCTGGCAGTTAGAGGGATGCAGACATAGGTTTAAAATCCTACGCATACATTGTAAAAATGATGTACGCGGGGGATTTTTGTGAAAGATTATATTGAAGAGCGTGCAGTGGAACTGGGAAATTACATTGTAGAAAAGAAGGCAACTGTAAGACAGACCGCGAAAAAGTTTGGAATCAGTAAAAGCACAGTACATATGGAAGTAACAATATAGAACGGTTCGTTTGGGTAATAGAATAAGAAAAACCGAGGAGGAACGAACCATGAAGGATTTGAAAACAAGAATTACGGAGAATGGCATTGATTATGTACTTGTCGGGGATTATTATATCCCAGACTTGAAGCTGCCGGAGGAAAAGTGATCTATCGGTAAGTGGGGACGAATGCACAGGGAGTATCTGAAAAAGCAGTGCTACGGTAGATATTCCAGTTTACTGCTGACCGGAAAACTTTGGAGCTATCTGGAGGATTTGGACGAACAAGCGGAGGAACGGTTTACGTGTATTGTTGATCAGATGAAAGCGGCTGAGGGAGTGACGGAGGAATTGAAGCGGAAAGATGCTATGCTTTGGGTACAACGGTGTAATAATATTAGAAACAGAGCAGAAGAAATTGTACTGAACGAAATGGTTTATATTTAGTATGGAGCAGTCAGCCGAAAGGCTGGCTGTTTTTCTTTTCCTAGCGACAGAAAATGATTGACAATGCTATAAGACTGTGGTAGTCTGAAAACAAGAACAGACTACTGTAGTCTTATAGGAGGCGAAACAAGTGACAGAGGAAAATATCAAACTTTTTGATTCGGAATTAAAGGTAATGGATGTTCTGTGGAAGGATGGTGACGTGCCAGCGAAATATGTTGCAGATACTTTAAACAGAGAAGTCGGCTGGAATAAAAACACAACGTATACATTGATTAAGCGGTGTATCAATAAAGGCGCGATTGAACGAACGGAACCGGGATTTATGTGCCATGCGCTTATAGCAAAAGAACAGGTACAGGATCTGGAAACAGATGAACTTATTGATAAGATATATGATGGATCTGTTGACAAGTTGTTTGCGGCACTTCTTGGCAGAAAAAAACTTTCTATGGAGCAGATTAAGAACCTGAAGCAGATCGTCAGTGAATTGGAATGAGGTGATGTATATGAGCCTGCTGCAAATGAGTTTTCTGGGAACGGTTATTATTTTACTTATTGTGGTATTAAGGGCTGTGCTTATCAACAGATTACCGAAGAAAACATTTTTGATTTTATGGTGGATTGCATTAATACGGTTATTAGTTCCATTTTCCATAAAATCAGTCACAAGTATTTATTCTCTGTTGCAGAGTATTTATTCTGATATAAACCCAGTGAGAACGGCGCAAACGACAACATTTTTACCCATTCATGGTAATATGCCTGAGATAGCAAATGGATTATCAGAGGCTATGGTGCAGAGAACAGAATCCATTTCGATTTTGAGTGTAATATGGCTGGCAGGTCTGTTACTTTGTTTTGGATTTTTTGCGGTTTCCTATATAAAATGTTATCGGGAATTTCGATTTTCGCTGCCTGTTGAAAATGATATTTTGGAAGCATGGAAGGAAAAACATCCACTAAAAAGGAGTCTATCCATCCGGCAGACAGAAACCATAGCTGCACCACTTTCTTATGGTGTGATTCGCCCAGTTATTTTAATGCCGAAAAATACAGAATGGAAAAATATTTATCAGCTTCGTTATGTGTTGGAACATGAATATGTGCATATCAGACGGCTTGATATGCTTACAAAGCTGATAATGATTGCTGCAGTATGCATTCATTGGTTTAATCCTCTTGTGTGGGTAATGTATATTCTTTTTAACAGAGATTTGGAATTATCCTGTGACGAAACCGTAGTCCGTAGATTTGGAATGGATATAAAGTCGGTATATGCAACTGCTTTAATATCTATGGAAGAAAAAAAGAGCGGACTGACACCATTATGTAACAGTTTCAGTAAAAATGCGATTGAAGAGAGGATAAGAGCAATTATGAAGATAAAGAAGACATCTAAGTTTGCAGTAATTATAAGTGCAGTATTGGTAATTTGCGTGACAGGTGGATTTGCAACTTCCGCATCATCCTTGGAGAAAAAGACAGAGACAGCGCAAGAAAACGGTGAAACAACAGTTGCTTTAAACGAAGTGAATATCCGGGAAGATGAATCACTTTCAAGTTCGGATGTGGAATGGTGGACAGCAGAAGAGTATGCGAAATGGCTGGACGAGGAAAAAGAAGTTCTGCAGTCTATGATTGGTGAAAAAGCTTATACAGGCGGCGACGGATGGTTTGTATGGACACAGGAAAAGGTAGATGAGACGATTGCACTTTATGAGGATAATCTTCAAAAAATAAAAGATGGGATGAAGTTGTCGAAATCATCTGATGATGCAGTGGGAATTACAATGGCATATTCTCCGGAAAATATAGAATATGCGAAGCAGGAAGCAGAAACGGTCACCGAAAATAAAGACAGTAATGAAAATGTATTCAGCGAAGAACAGCTTTCTGAATATGCAAAAGCGGGAATAACTTACCAGAAAGAAACAGGATTTCTGATGTATGATGGAAAGACCATTGGATATTTCCGGGATGAGTTTAAGCCGGGTACTTATACAATAAGTTCCAAACGTGGAGGTACGCTTCGAGTTGAAGTGCAAAGGGAAAACTATGGCACCATCACAGACGTAAAGGCAGAACCGTTATCAGATGATTTTTGGTCAGAACCGGCGGCATTGGTTGAAAGTTCCGGCGGAGAAGCTGTAACTGCAGATGAAATGAAAGGATCTGTTTTTGAAGAAGGAGGAAGTGAGAACATAGCGGCTGATGACATGGGCGAATATAGCAGTGAAGAGGGAAAAGGTCTTAATATTGCTGTTCCACAGGAGTATGCTGATTATGGAGTATCCTGTGATGCTCAAGGAAACTGGGTTTATAATGGTAAGATTATAGCAGATTTATATGATGAGGGAAGGGGAATCTTTTCTAACAGCAACGGCACTATGTACATTGAAGTAACGAGAGACAAAAGTGGAAAGATTAGCAGCTTTCAAAAAGTAAGCAAAAATAGAATGCAGGAATTATTTACTGAATTTAATCCGGAAACGGAAACATTTGCGGAATATAATTCAGAGGCGAAGCATTAAGTTAGTGCTAAATGAAACGAGGATGATTAAGTGGGAAAAATATTGCTGGTATCATTCGAGGGAGATGAGGAAGAGTTGGTAAATTCTGTTATTTCCGTGTTAGATTCCGGCAGAGAAAAATTCCTTTTTCAGGAAATACAACTTCAATCGAAAATAAGGCATAAGGGTATAGCGATTGATTTGAAACGGAGGGAAGTTGTTCGTGATAATAGAAAAATAGAATTAACTTACACCGAGTTTGAAATCCTGCAGTTATTAGCACAAAATCCAGGAAGAGTATTTAGTAAAGAACAGATTTATGATATAGTCTGGAAAGAATCCTATTTTGGCGATTACAATATAGTAATGAGCCATATCAGTCATATTCGTGAGAAGATAGAAGATGATCCGGGTAACCCGGTATATATTCAAACCGTCTGGGGTGTAGGATACAAGTTCAATGAGAAGGCAGGCAGCGAGTAAATTCGCTGCCTTTCCTTTACAGGGATGGATTCAGATTTTGCTGAGTTTTAAGATAATATTGCTCTGCTGATACAACCAGTCTGTGAATTCTGTCGGACTGGTTGCTCCTGCCTTTACAGCTTTCTTACGCTGCAGAGCTTCTTTCTTAAAAAGGTCAAACGCATTTTTCATTTCTTCCAGGCGTTCAATCGGAAAATTAGCAGTTTTTTTGGATTTATTGATTTTATTACGCCAATTCTGGCATTCATTTTTATAAAGCAGATCATAGTTGTTTTCTCTGGCTCGTTCATCAAACTCCCTTTTGTTTTGAAGTGCCTGTGCTTTACGGCACTTATCACTGCACAGTTCATAACGCTGGCTTTTTGCCAGAAAATATTTTCCACAGACTTTGCACTGACGGAAACAAAGGCCCCAGTCATTCAGCCGATTCAAGTAATAAGTGATAAGCGGATAAAAAGAGCTGTAGGCAGCTACACATTCTGTTCTGCGCCTATTATCCGGAAACCAAAGCTCAAGTCGGGTAATTTCAGCAGGAGTGTTGCGGAAATAAAGACTGCCAGTATGAAAACGTTCTGGTTTTCCGGTATCAGAATTAAAATTCATGACATTTTCTGTTTGGAATGCCTGAGTCAAAATTTGCATTTTTTCTATAAAACGATCACAGGCAGTATTACGGTCACGATATTCCCTTGTAACAAGATATTCATTCCAAATACGGAATGCAGCATATATTCTCACCGGATCGTCGGTGAGATATTTTTTTGCCAGAAAATCAGCAGAGGTCTGTTCCAGTGCAGGCTGTTTCCAACGGTTAGTGTGCAATGCATCACGTAGAGGAGCGAGTCCATATATATTCCAGTTCTTCTCTTTATCATATTCAAAATCTATCAGAAAACGTCCGAGAGGGCGCGTTATATCATGCATGACATCGTTATCTTTATTTCCGTCCAGTCGAAAACGGATTTGCTGTTCTGTTCCGATTAAAATTCGCTCCTTCATTTTGTCTCTATCTAATGCCAGAACGAAGAGGATGTGGTCGTAGCAAGGTTCTTGCCTTATAAATTGATAAGCCATTTCTATTTGCTCCTGTTTTGTATGGTAATTTTAAAAAATATAATATTAGTTACATTTATGGTATCGCTAAAGTATTGAAAAGTCAAGATGAGATTGATAAGATACGATTGCATGGTAATTTCGTACTATGCAGTGTATTTTGACAACTTTATGACCGTCTAACCTGAGATAAACCGCCATGACCTTCGATAAAAGAAGTGAGCGCATCCGAATGGATGACGTGTTGTATGCCTTGACAGCAGTATGACTCAGGAAACAGGAAAGATAAAACGGCAATGAGAAGCTAAAAAAATGAGATCAAAAATGGAGGAACAACATGAGTGAAAATAAGAGATTAAACAATTATGATGAACTGCCTCTTGTACTGGATGTGGCTGATATTCAGCGGATTATGGGGATTTCCAGAGTAACGGCTTATGAACTGGTTCATACACCCGGTTTTCCGGCATTTCGAAGCGGCAGATTAATTAAGGTTAGTAAAATTGCTTTTTTCGAATGGATGGCAAAGGGGAATGGAAGGGTGCCGGAGAATAGTAACTAAATCTGGAGCAGAGCGGAGAGCGAAGTCTTTTGTGCAGGTTAAGGGCGGCAGCCATTGCCCAGTGAGTTGATGCGTGCGTCTACTCGTACTGGGTATTACCTGACGCAAATTCACGCAGGTTTGCAGCTTCGCTGCCTTATTTAATTTGGAAAAACGTGAAAAAGGAGGGCAAGAAAATTATTGAAAGCAACAAGACACAATGGACGCTCCGGGAAAAATGGCACTTATAATCCCAGGCATAATGATCGCCGTTTCGACTTGGAAAACAGTGAACATATTGATGCTGGAAGAGTCAGAGAAAATATTTACTGGGACTGTTACCGTGGCTATACCACAATGCAGAACAGGGAAGAAGATTCTCAGGATATCAGTTTTGAGAAAATTGAATGTACTTTTTATCAGGAACATTATGGAAAATATATAGAAGCGCAGAATGAAAGAAATGCAAGAACCCGTCATACAGAGCGTAACCGATCTGTGGAAGATTTACTAAAGAACAATAAAACCTGTCCAGAGGAAACTATTTTTCAAATAGGAACAGTAGAAGAATCTGTTTCCTATGAAATATTACTTGCGGTCATACAGGACTTTACAAAGCAGTTCACAAATCGGTTCGGTTCTCATGTCCATATTCTGGACTGGGCACTGCATTTGGACGAAGGAACGCCGCACATTCATGAACGTCATGTTTTTGATTGTGAGAATAAGTACGGGGAAATCTGTCCCCAGCAGGAAAAAGCACTGGAAGAATTAGGGATTGCACTTCCAAAACCGGATAAACCTAAAGGCCGCAATAATAATCGAAAGCAGACTTTTGATGCTATTTGCCGGACAATGCTTTTTGATATAACTCGAAAATACGGGTTGCATCTGGAAGAAGAACCGTCTTATGGAGGGCGAGATTATCTTGAAAAGCAGGATTATATCCTGTTTAAGCAAAAGGAACAGATGAAAAACCAGACAGAAATACTGGATACACTTACTTTGAAAATTGAAGAAGTAGAAGCTTTGATCGATGAAGTTTCAGATATTGCTTACGACAAAGCTGTGGAGGTTGTGACGGATGAGGTTAGAGTGGAAACCCATAAAGAAGACATTCGTCTGGTAGAACAGTCAAAGGCGTGGGTGCTTTCCCCTGAGCGCAAGGCTTCCCAAAAAGAAAGAACTTATGCTGTAAGTCGATTGGACGGAGTAATTACCAAAATTACAAAAGCTATGCAGACAGCAGTTAAAACAATCCAGACCACGCTGATAAAACCGGAAGTCAAAAAGGTGAATACCGAACAGATTAAGAAAAAAGCCAGAAGTTCCATTCTGGATAGGCTGGCAAAAGCAAAAATTACTGCGGAACAGGAGAACCGAGAGCGATGGGAACACGAAGGAAGAACTAAATTGGGAAGGAACGATATGGAGTTGTGATGTAAAGAAAAGAGGAAAAGGATGAATATATTTGAAGCAGTTAAACAGTCTGTGACTACCCGGCAGGCTGCAGAAAGCTATGGAATACGGGTAAACAAGAATGGAATGGCGGTCTGTCCATTTCACCGTGACAAGAATCCAAGCATGAAAGTGGACAGGCGTTTTCATTGTTTCGGATGTCAGGCAGATGGGGATGTGATTGATTTTACGGCACACTTGTACAATTTAAAACCAAAAGAGGCGGCAGAGAAATTGGCAAGAGATTTTTCTATACATTATGAGAACATGGGGCACAGCCCGCCACAGAGAAAACAAATCAAACGACAGCTAACACAGGAACAGAGGTATCTGCAGGCAGAAAATAGATATTTCCGTGCACTGGCAGATTACCTGCATTTGTTGAAACAGTGGAAAGAAGAGTGTGCTCCGAAACAGGTGGAAGATGTCTGGCATCCGCTGTTTATGGAGGCATTGGAAAAAATATCAGAAACAGAGTACCTGTTGGATACATTATTATCAGGCACATTAGAAGAACGAGTTGCCGTAGTGGTGGCTCATGGGAAGGAGGTGACAGCAATTGAACAGAGAATTTCAGACTTTATCACCACAGACACGACAGGAATTGTGCGAAGTGATGGATATAATGGAAGCGGAGTTGACAGTAGAGGAAATCAGAGAACAACTGGAAATGACACAGAAGGGTGCTGTGAAAAACAATCGGCATAACTGTAAACTAATTTTAGAACATGATCCTCTGTTAAAAGGTGTATTCCGGTATAATATTTTGACTGAGCAGACAGACCTTGTAAAACCTGTGTGGTGGGAACGGATAAGCCCGGCATTCACAGATATGGATTTGAACTATATTATGCTTTATCTGGAAGAAACGTATGGTTTGACGATGGATAAGGTTGTGCAGAAAAGTATTGTCCATCAGGCGGATCGGAACAAATATCATCCTGTCCGGAATTATCTGAATAGTCTGCAATGGGATGGACAGGAGCGTATCCGCTATGTGCTGCATCATTTCTTGGGCGCACCTGTGGATGAGTTGACCTATGAAAGTATGAAAATATTTTTGCTGGGAGCTATTGCCCGTGCGTTCCGCCCTGGAATTAAGTTTGAATATATGCTCTGTCTGGTCGGTGGTCAGGGCGTAGGAAAATCTACATTTTTTCGATTCATGGCAGTAAAGGATGACTGGTTCACCGATGACATCGGCAAACTGGATTCGGAAAAAGTTTATTGTCAGCTTCGTGGTCATTGGATGATTGAAATGTCTGAAATGGTCGCAACGGCACGCTCTAAGAGTATTGAGGAAACAAAGAGCTTTCTGAGCAGGCAGAAAGAGACTTATCGGGATTCTTATGCAGTATATGCTCTTGATCGTCCGAGGCAATGTGTATTTGGAGGAACATCCAATATAAAGCGATTCCTGCCTTTTGACCGTACCGGAAATCGAAGATTCGTTCCGGTTCAGACGAACCGGGCAGAGATGGAGGTTCATATCCTCGAAAATGAGAAGGAATCCAGACAGTATATTGATCAGGTGTGGGCGGAAGCAATGATGTTGTACCGTAATGGGAATTTTAAATTGGCGTTTTCAAAGGAAACAGAAGCACAGCTTGATAAATTGCGGCAGGAGTTCATGGCGGATGATACGGAAGCCGGAATGATACAGGCATGGCTGGATGAACATGAGGATAGGAAAGTCTGTTCATTGATGCTGTTTAAGGAGGCACTGGACAATCCTTATATAAAGCCGAAGAAGGCGGAGACAGACCGCATCTGTGAAATCATGAATACAAGCATTGTGGGTTGGAAACAGGGTACGATGACAAGGTTCAAGGATTACGGTACACAGCGTTCGTGGGTATGTGTAAACGAAAACTGTAAACGAGACACAAAAGACTTAAAAAATGAAAATGACTGGTACCCGGTTACTGAGGAGGAAGCCCGGCAGATGGAGTTACCCTTCCGGTAAAACGCCAGTCAGGTTTACGGTAGTTGGCGTGTTGTTTACGCTTTTATCTATGGTTATTGCTTTGACTTGTAGAATTTGTAAACAATAAACAGATATATAAGAGTAATTTGGTATTGAGGAAAGAAAACTGAAAAAACAAAAAGAATTAGATTTTTTGGAGTTTGTTTACAGCGGTGGTTTACAACAGGGATGCCCCTTTGACCGGCATCTATTTAAGTTGAACAGGAATAGCATTTGGCAGGACTATTTCAAAAAACATTTTCATAGTTATGGACAAAGACATACGGGAGGAGGTGGAAATTCCGCTATGAAAAAGAGAAAACTTAATTATCGATTCCATAATCCAAACACAGCGGAAGTAACCGCCGACTATCTGTTAAAGATATTGATTGAAGCAAATGCAAGTAAGGTGGAACAGGCAATACAAGAAGCAGCGGATGAGCTTCCCAATGAACCAAAACATGATGGAGGGTGTCCTGCGTAGCGCGTGGGATGCCTTTTATTTTTTTGCTATTGCTTGTGTTCTGTCTGAAAATCAGTTAAAATTAGTTCTAGAAAGTCATAGATTAGTCATAGAATTTAGTCATAGAAAATTTTGAAAGGCGGAAGAATATGATATATACGGATAGCCAATTAAAAGAAAAGATTGTTCGCATGATAGAATCTTTTGAAAATGAAGTTGTAGAATTTAAAGAAGCACGCACAAATTATTCGTTTAATGACATTGGTAAATATTTTTCTGCACTTAGCAATGAAGCAAATCTTCGGGGATTACAGGAGGCGTGGCTGATTTTCGGAATTTCGGATGATAAACGATATGTAGGAACGGAATTTCGGAAACAGGGAAGTCTGCAAAGTTTGAAAAAGGAAATCGTAAATGGAACCAATGAACGATTGACATTTCTGGAGATATACGAACTGACAATGGAAAAATGTCGAGTGATAGCATTTCAAATTCCTCCAGCTATTAGGGGGATTCCGACAACATGGCAAGGGGCAGCGTATGCCAGAGAGCATGAATCTATATCACCGCTTCCGATGAATAAAGTAGATCTACTTAGAAGTCAAATAGGAATGGATTGGTCAAAAGAAATTGTAGAAGATGCAACGATAGAAGACTTGGATGAAGAAGCGATTAAAAGAGCAAGAGAACTTTTCTCAAAACGTCAGAGTGATCGAAAAAAAGCACAGGAAGTTTTAAAGAAACTGTCTGATATTGAGGTTTTAAATAAAGCTGGTATTACAATAAAAGGAAAAATCACCAGAACGGCATTATTGTTATTAGGAAAAAGTGAGGCTAAATATTTCTTTGATGGCTTTATTCCTAGAATTACCTGGACACTTTATAATGCAGATAATTCGGTAAAAGCTTATGAACATTTTGATATACCGATGTTAATGGCAGTGGATAAGGTATATTCCAGGATCAGAAATGTAAAGTATCGTTATATTGCCGGACAGCAGACTTTGTTTCCGGATGAAGTAGATCAATATGAACCAGAGCTGATCAAAGAGATTATTAATAACTGTATTGCTCATCAGGACTATCGCTTGCGTGGAAAAATCAACGTAGAGGAATTTGAGGACAGACTGGTATTTATCAATGAGGGGGCTTTTATACCAGAAACTATTGAACAAGCACTGGAACCGGGATATAAACCACCGTATTATCGAAATGTGTTTTTGTGTAACGCAATGGTAAATCTGTATATGATTGATACAAATTCAATGGGAATACCAATGATGTATCAGATACAGCGTGATAAATGCTTCCCATTGCCGACATATGATTTGAACACAATTAATAGAGTTACAGTGACTGTGTACGGAAAGATATTGGATAAGAATTATACTCAGCTTTTATATTCCAATGAAGATTTAGATATGAGAACTGTATTTTTGTTGGATAAAGTTCAGAAACAGGAAGTAGTTTCTAAAGAAAGCTTTAAGGATTTGAAGAAAAAAGGTCTTGTGGAAGGACGTTATCCTAATGTTTTTGTATCTTTCAAGGTGGCAGATATTGTCGGACAGAAAGCTGCTTATGTTCGAAATAAAGGGTTAGATGATGATATTTGCAAGCAGTTAATTATAAAAGCACTTCAGTCAATGGGAGAAGCCAGCAAAAGAGATTTAATGGAAGTACTGGAAAAAGCATTGCCAGAAGTACTTAGCGATGAACAGAAATCGAAGAAGGTTTCTAATTTGTTACAGGCAATGAAAAAGGATGGAATTGTTGTTACAACAGGAACTAATAGGTATGCAAAGTGGTACTTGATAAAAAATGATTGATTTACAAAAATGCGAGGGGGATGAAAAATGAAATATATTACACAAGATTGGACATCTACTAAGGATGGATATTTATTTTTTGTTCAAAGACTACAAGAAATGTTGTTTCATTATTCAGATGATATTGTTAAAGCGCCTGTTCATAATACACAAACATTATTAGAAGAATATGTTGATACTGAAAAAGATGTGGTGAAAGGGAGTATTAAGCAATATCAATTAGATATAATTGCAAAAGAGATTAAGTCGAGTTTAATGACAGACGTTATTGTTCGAGAGTTGTATAAATATGAAGTTATTGAAGAGATGGCAAAATTTTTAGATAAAGATCAAAGAACAGCGGTACATTATATATTCAATAAGATACCAAAGAAAAAGTACTATGAAATATGTTGTAAATACTTGAAAGAAAATTTGTCGGAATCAAACCGTAAAACAGAAATTGAAAAAGGACTTCGTGCTTGGCTTGCTTTTTTGCTATGGCATGGATATTCATCGGAATATATATATAGATTCCTGAGAAATATATTTGAGGAAAGTATAAATGATCCAGAAAAAAAGCACAGATTTTTTTGAATAGGTTTGATTTTGAAATTGGTAAATACAAAGTGTACTTTGTTTTTTATGAAAAATTAAAGCCATATCAAAAGTTGTTAAATGAAAGATTGCATATTTCGTTTGAAGATGATGGTTGCTTTAAACAGATTAAAAGAAAGCAAAAGTCCTTTATAGGGGTTATGGAAACAAAGGCATATGATAATTATTCAGCAATGAAACGAGCGTATTCTGCATTAGAAATTTTTTTGAGATATTTAGAAGTTTTTTTGAATGATAATATCAGTGTAATAGGTAAAAACGGATTGGTAATTCGACAAGATACCCAAGAGGGAATAATTCTTCCCGTAAAAGCGTTTGGGTATAAAAGTATCAAGCCTGAGCCACGAGAAAATTTTAAAACTGAAATAGATACAATTGTTTTGGGATGCCAAGAAAAAGGAAAGGAAACTTATTCTCAGCTTAATAAGATTGTTGATTTGCATAATGCGGCATTAAATCAACAAGACTTAAATGATGCATTTCTTAATTTGTGGTCAGCGTTGGAGGTTGCAAGTGTTACAGATAGTTCAAAATCCAAAATTGAAAGCGTTACTGATAATATAGTTTCCATTCTACAAAATGACTATTTCGAATGCATATTTTCTAATATACTTGACGATTTGAAAAATAATTTAGGTAATCGAAAAGTAAGTTTGTTGCTTAAAGATATAACAGAATTCGATAAAGAGATTTGTAAAATCGCAGGCTTTATATTTCTTGAAAAATATGAGAAATATCGAGAAGATTATTTTGCGAATGAGCTTAAGTATTATCCCAATATACGTTATAAAATATATAACTTATATGAGCAAAGAGAAAATCGCGAAAAATTATGGCATCTTTCCGAAAAGTATTGTCAAAGAATTGAATGGCATCTTTATCGCTTATATAGGCTTAGAAATGCTATTGTTCATGCAGGGGAAAGCCATAAACGAATACAAATGTTAGGAGAACATTTGCATATCTATGTGGATCGTGTAATTCTTGAGTTGATGGTTAAATTAGCAAAAGATAAATGCCTTGGGACGATACAAGATGTTTTTACAGATACATATTTGTTATTGAATAAAAAGAAAAAAAATTTAAAAGAACCAGGTAATGTTGATGAACAATCCATTATGCTATTGTTAGAAAATTTTTTTATCGAAGAGTAATGCATATAAGGAATATTCTGAAGAAAGGGTATTCCTTATTTTGCTATTTACAATTATATTTTAGATGGTACAATAAAGTTGTAACAGAACGACTTAAATATAACAGAAAGGTATTAGATATGAATATAGCTGCTTATTGTCGTGTCTCCACTGATAAAGCTGATCAGCTCAACAGTCTGGAAGCTCAAAAGCAATTTTTCTCTGAGTACACCCAGCGTACTGGTGACAACTTAGTTAGATTATATGCAGATGAGGGTATTTCAGGCACGAAAATAAAAAATCGAAAAGAATTTTTACGCATGATGGCTGATGCTGAACATGGACTATTTGATATGGTAGTAGTAAAGGACATCTCTCGCTTTGCCAGAAATACTGTAGACCTTCTGCAGAATGTCCGCAAACTGAAAGCATTAGGAATCGAGACACAGTTTTTGACGGCCAACATGACCAGCATGGGAAACAGTGAATTTGTTCTGACAATCTTCGGTGCATTGGCGCAGGAAGAAAGTGCCAATACTTCAAAGCGTGTGAAATTCGGCAAGAAAATGAATGCTGAAAAAGGACGAGTTCCGAATATTGTGTACGGATATGATAAAACCATTGGAGATTACTTTAATTTGGCAATCAACGAGGAAGAAGCAGCTGTTATCAGGCAGATTTATAAATGGTATATCGAAGAAGGATATGGTGCCGCCAAGATTGCAAACATGCTGAATGCGAAAGGCATCCGAACAAAGCGTAATTGTCAGTGGAGCCAGAATGCGACGTGCCGGATTTTAACGAATGAACTTTATACCGGAAAAATTATCAATGGAAAGCAGGAAGTAACTGACTTCCTGACCGGACAGAGAACGGAAAAAGATGAAACGGAGTGGATGGTAACAGAACGTCCGGAACTGCGGATTATTGAGCCGGAAATGTATGAAAAGGCACAGGAGATTTTGGAGTGCAGAAGCAAGACTTTTAAATTAACAAAGGAACGGCAGAGCAATAAGTATTTGTTTTCTACTCTGATTAAATGTAAGGAATGTGGCTGGTCATTTCGACGAACTGTTCGTACTTATAAGAATACTTATATTCGCTGGGTATGTTCCGGTCATAATGGACGTGGGGCGGATAGCTGCCCGAATGCTCAGACAGTGGACGAGGAAGAGTTGATTGAAGTTCTGTCCGAATACTTTTCCGAGCTGCTGAAAGCAAAGAAAAATGTAATTCGTCACGTAACAGGCGAATTCCAGAGGGTTTACAAAGCCAAGGATGAGAACCTGAATTACGAAAAGGAATTGAACGCACAGCTTCACAAGCTTCAAAAAATGCGTCAGAAATACATGGATATGTACACCGATGACCTCATTACACGTGAGGAACTGAATGAAAAAATCGGCGGCACAAAACAGGAAATCGAGCGTCTGGAGAATGAGTTGAAAATGGTTGCTTATCACCTGACAAAAGGTGAACAACTGGAAACAATCTTGAATCGCACGTTTAAAGAGATTGAAGATATTTCCGATGTTCACCAGATGACCAATGCACAGCTTAAACGGATTATCCAGAAAATTGAAGTAGACAAGGATGGTAACGTAGATATTTACTTACGAATCTTCGGTGATTTAGGCTTAGATGAAACCGTTCTAATTAGTGACAACCAAACATAAAGATGTGACAGAGCGTCTGGCGTCTATTCGTCCGTCTTTGGCAGAACGGACACGGGAGGTATTGGAGGTGAACAAGCAGGAACGACATATCCGGGGCGGACTGGCTACAAGGGAGAAGTACCTGCATCTTCATGAAAAATATCCAGAGCAGGATGGTGGTTAAATATGCAGCAGCCCCGATTCCGGGGCTGTAGTATCGTGCTGAGATATAGGGCAAGGGTTGAATCTGCTGGGAAGCTATTGTATAATTTGGGTAATTATTTGGTGAGTAAGAAGGAGAAAACAGAGATAAATCGGAGGTGCAGCATATGCGGCTGACAAAGGTACAGGATGCATTACAGAAAAAGAAAATTAAATATGAATATACAGAAGTAGATAATTGCGGAAGCCTGGATTTTTTATTCCGAGGCCTGAAATTTCATGTGTGGGAATATGAAGATAAGGTCTGGGGAGCAGAAACCAATGTTTTTGAAGCTGGCAGAAGTCAGGATATAGAAGGGGATTATGAAGAAGTGATTTTAAAAGAGATCCTCAGCTGGCCGGACATGCTGCCTGGAACATGATGTATGTGATGTGACATGCCAGGAAAAACGGCAGAGTCAATGCCGTATTTCTCCTTAACATGTGCGGTTTTTTCAAGGAAGTGTATAATTTGAAAATAATTAGAAAACAGAAAAAAGGAATCCGACGATTTGGATTGATTTTAATCTGCATGATAATGATAGGGTGTACAGGCTGTGGTAGCAGTGGAAAAAAAGAAGGACAGGCAGAAACAGCAGGGCCGTCAAAGCCTTCCGGTGTGCCAGAGACTGTACAGGAAATGACGGAAGAAGTCACTGTGGTAAGACCAAGTATAACTCCATCTTTAAGTCCTGAGCCAACAGCTGCCCCTGCATCTGTCACTGCGGTCAGTGCCACTCCAGAGATAAGCAGTATGACAGAAATCAGTACTACTCCTGTTGTAAGTATCACGCCTCCGCCGGAAATGAGTCCAGTGCCCACCATAACCCAGGCACCTACCATAACTCCGGCGAAGCGAAAGTCTGAGCAGTCTTCGGAAGAAGGCACTTTAAGCAGACCTGACCATCCGGATACGGTGACGAATGATAAGCTGATCTTTGTGGGAGATTCCAGGACAGAAGGGATCCGGGATGCAGTAGGGGATGACAGTGTCTGGTCCTGCCTTTCAGGAAAAGGATATGATTGGATGGTGCAGACTGGAGTACCGCAGATCGAAGATGAGATCGAGAAAAACACGGCCATTATTTTTTTGATGGGAGTAAATGACCCTTTCAATGTAAATAATTATATCAATTACATTAATGAAAAGGCCTACGAATGGGCGGCAATAGGAGCCCAGACATATTTTGTGTCTGTAGGACCGGTTGAGAAGGATCCCTATATAACCAATGCGCAGATTGAAAGCTTTAACACATCTATGGAGAATAATCTTTCCGGAGTGAAATACATTGATGTTTATACCCATCTTGTGGAAAATGGGTATGCTACTGTGGATGGTCTGCATTATCCGGCAAATGTATCCATAGAAATATACAATTACATTTTGGAAAATCTGGAGGAAGTAAGAAGCGGTATCTGGGGATAGAACAGGCAGGAAAATCAGTTTTTTGTGTCTGTAACAGGGATTTCTTTTTGGAAGCCTTTGGTATAATGCATTTCATAATCGTCTGTGATAAACACTGCCTGAACATTGTCCAGGGATTCTGCATAGGTAAGCCCATCTTCTAATCCAAGGGCAAAACAACTGGTACTTAAAGCATCGCCCATCACGGACTGATCACAGACAATAGTAACGGAAATCAAGCCGTTCTGGTATGGATAGCCTGTTTTAGGATTCAGGATATGATGGTAAGATTTGCCATTGTATTGGAAACAGCGTTCATAAATACCGGAAGATACTACAGACTTATTCGTGATATCCATAATGGCTTCTGTTTCATTGCGATCTGCAAAAGGCTTTTGGATGCCTATTTTGAAAGGAGTTCTGTCAGGCTTTTTTCCTATGCAAAGTACATTTCCGCCCAGGTTAATGATCCCGCTTTCTACACCTTGGGATACAAGATACTCTTTAATACGGTCAGCAATGTATCCCTTTGCTACAGCACCCAGATCAATCTGGATATCAGGAGAATCAAAGGTAATGATCCGATCCTGCAGATTTACATGCTGATAGCCACAGGAAGAAAGGGCAGTGTGAATGGCACTGTATTCAGGTGGAATCGGATTTTCAGCTGTAAAATTCCAAAGAGATGTAAGAGGTGCAATGGCAATGTCAAAGGCACCTTGGGTAGCTTCTGAATAGGAAAGGCCGATGGCAATCAGATCGGCAAGGGGCTGGGATATCTGGTAGGAATTTTCCATGCCATCCACATGTGAAAGCTTACGGTGATTCAATTGATAAAGCTCACTTGTTTCAAGTGTACGGCTGAATATTTTTTCGTATTTGTCACAAAGTGCCATGGAATGATCCAGAAGGGTCTGATCCTGTGAATCATAAATTGTAATGGTAACAACCGTGTTCAGCTTCAGGGAGGTTTCCTGAAGGGGCTGGGAGGTATCTTGGGAATTTTGCAGGGAACTGTCTGTATTTTTACATCCGGATAAAAAGACAGTGCACAACAGCAAAAGAATAATATAAGAAAAATGTCTGTTCATATAAAATCGTTTCTTTCCTGCAGGATATTTTGGTGTACCTTCCTGCATAAGGAAAGTATACCAGAAAAAGAAGGCCAGGCACAGCAGGAAATAAAATAAGTTTTAAGGGGAGATTACGATGGAAAAAGGAACTAATTGTGAGTATTGTGTAAACTATTCTTATGATGAGGATTATGAGTGCTATACATGTGAAGTGAATCTGGATGAAGATGAGATGGCACATTTTATTACAGGAAATTTCAGACAATGTCCTTATTTTAAAATGGGGGACGAATACCGGGTAGTGCGAAAACAGATGTAAAAGTATCCGGATAAGGTACAGAAGTAACGGGAGATGCAAAAAATTTTAATTAAGGTATTGACATATCTGGAAAAAGATGATATTGTTCTTTAGAACGCTGCCGAAGACAGTAGGTGCCGTATGGCATAAGGTTTAAAACGCCTACCGAGGAATAAGTATTCTTATAAGAGATTACTGGAACCTTACTGTCATGCAGTAAGGTTTTTATATTGCAGGAAAGCATGTGCTTTCTGGTAATAAAAACCCTCCGGGTAGAGTCTCATTGTGACGGCGGTATATCAAAATCTATAAGGAGGTGTACCATTTCATGGCAAAAGTAGAACTGAAACAACCAATCGTAAATGAAATTTCTGACAGCATTAAAGACGCACAGGCAGTAGTTCTGGTTAACTACAGTGGTCTTACTGTTGAGCAGGATACAGTTTTACGTAAAGAGTTAAGAGAGTCTGGTGTACAGTACAAGGTTTACAAGAACACTATGATGCATCGTGCATTTGAAGGTACTGCATGCGAGGATCTGATTCAGCATTTACATGGAACAAATGCTCTGGCTATCTCTGATACAGATGCAACTGCTCCTGCAAGAATTCTTGCAAAATATGCAAAACAGTATCCGGCTCTTGAGTTAGTAGCTGGTATTGTTGAAGGCAACTACAATGATCAGGCAGGAATTCAGGCACTGTCCCAGGTTCCTTCCAGAGACGAACTTCTTGGAAAACTTCTTGGAAGCATCCAGTCTCCGATCACAAACTTCGCTCGTGTGCTTAAGCAGATTGCAGAAGCAGGCGGAGAGAGCGCAGCACCTGCTGCAGAAGAAGCAGCTGAGGCTGAGGCACCGGCAGCAGAATAACCTGGCCGGTTATATCATGATCCCCTATAGAGGGAAAATTCATTATTAATAAAATTATAAAATGGAGGTAATTGAAATGGCAAAGTTAACAACTGAAGAATTTATTGCGGCAATCAAAGAATTATCCGTATTAGAGTTAAATGATTTAGTAAAAGCTTGTGAAGAAGAGTTCGGCGTATCCGCAGCAGCAGGTGTTGTTGTTGCAGCAGCAGGACAGGCAGAGGCAGCTGAGGAGAAAGATGAGTTTGACGTAGAGCTGACAGAAGTTGGCCCGAACAAAGTTAAAGTTATCAAAGTTGTTCGTGAAGTAACAGGTTTAGGCCTGAAAGAGGCTAAGGCTGTTGTTGATGGCGCTCCGAAAGCAGTTAAAGAGGGTGCTTCCAAAGCAGAGGCTGAGGATATCAAGGCTAAACTTGAGGCAGAAGGCGCTAAAGTTACTCTTAAATAATTTTTGCCTTTTATGCCCCCCGCAAATGCTTGCTTCGCAGGTGTTTGCGGGGGTTCTTTTTTTGCCTGCAAACAGGGAATAGACTGGGTAAAGCTGGAAATAATATAAAAAACGAAAAAAATGAGAAAATTGGTTGACAGCCTTTTTTCGTTGTGATATAGTGAAGAATGCTATATTATGGCATGATATGCCTACTCTGCCCTCGAAATCTGGTCAGAAACTCATATACAGATTTCTGATAGGAGGATAGGCAAAGAAGGCTTAGATTGTAATAAAAAATAAAAACAGGGGTGAAACGTCAATGGAAAAAAACAGAATTCGTTCTGTAAAAACTGGAAAAAGCATGCGAATGAGCTACCAGAGACAAAAAGAAGTCCTGGAAATGCCAAACCTGATTGAAGTCCAGAAAGATTCTTACCAGTGGTTTCTCGACGAAGGATTGAAGGAAGTCTTTGATGACATTTCTCCGATCGCAGATTACGGCGGAAAGCTCAGCCTTGAGTTCATCGATTTTACATTTGATGAGAAGGATGCGAAATATTCCATCGAACAGTGTAAAGAACGTGATGTGACTTATGCCGCACCTTTGAAGGTTCGAGTGAGACTGATTAACAAAGAAACAGAAGAAATCAACGAACACGAGATTTTCATGGGAGATTTACCGTTGATGACAGCTACAGGCACCTTTGTAATCAACGGAGCCGAGCGAGTTATCGTAAGCCAGTTAGTACGTTCCCCTGGAATCTATTATGCAATTGCTCACGATAAAGTTGGTAAAAGGCTGTTTTCATCAACCGTTATTCCTAACCGAGGCGCATGGCTGGAATATGAGACTGATTCCAACGATGTGTTCTATGTTCGTGTTGACAGGACCAGAAAGGTACCGATCACAGTCCTGATCCGTGCATTAGGTGTTGGTACAAATGCAGAGATTGTAGAACTGTTTGGTGAGGAGCCTAAGATCCTGGCCAGCTTTACAAAAGATACTTCCACCAATTACCAGGAAGGTCTGCTTGAATTATATAAGAAGATCCGTCCAGGTGAGCCTCTGGCAGTAGAGAGTGCAGAGAGCCTGATCGGGGCAATGTTCTTTGACCCGAGAAGATATGATCTGGCAAAGGTTGGACGTTATAAATTCAACAAAAAGCTTCATTTCAATAAGAGAATTGTAGGACATAAGCTGGCAGATGATGTGGTAGAAGAGTCTACCGGAGAGATCATTGCAGAAGCCGGTACTGTTGTTACAAGAGAACTGGCAGATGAGATCCAGAACGCAGCAGTTCCTTATGTGTGGATCCTTGGGGAAGAAGACCGCAGGATCAAAGTCCTTTCCAGCTTGATGGTGGATATCCGCCATTATCTGCCTGAGATTCAGGATCCAAAGGAAGAACTGGGTGTTACAGAGTTAGTATATTACCCTGTGCTTCAGAAAATCCTGGAAGAAAATGACACTCTTGAGGAAATAAAGGCAGCGATCCACAGGGATATCCATGATCTGATTCCAAAACATATCACAAGAGAAGATATTTTTGCTTCTATTAACTATAACATGCATCTTGAGTACGGTCTGGGTAATGATGATGATATCGATCATCTGGGCAACCGCCGTATCCGTGCAGTAGGCGAACTTCTTCAGAATCAGTACCGTATCGGTCTTTCCAGACTGGAGAGAGTGGTTCGTGAGAGAATGACCACGCAGGATACAGAGAGTATTTCTCCCCAGTCTCTGATCAACATCAAGCCTGTAACTGCAGCTGTTAAAGAATTCTTTGGATCTTCCCAGTTGTCCCAGTTTATGGATCAGAATAACCCTCTTGGTGAGTTGACTCATAAGAGACGTCTTTCTGCGTTGGGACCAGGCGGTCTGTCACGAGACAGAGCCGGATTTGAGGTGCGAGATGTACATTATTCCCATTACGGAAGAATGTGCCCTATCGAGACTCCAGAGGGTCCGAACATTGGTCTGATCAACTCCCTTGCATCTTATGCAAGGATCAATCAGTACGGCTTTGTTGAAGCTCCGTACCGTAAGATTGATAAGACAGATCCTAAGAATCCGCGGGTTACAGATGAAGTTGTTTATATGACCGCAGATGAAGAAGATAATTATCATGTGGCACAGGCGAATGAGGCTTTGGATGCGGATGGACATTTTGTTCGTAAGAATGTTTCAGGTCGTTTCCGTGAAGAAACTCAGGAGTATGAGCGCCAGATGTTTGACTATATGGATGTATCCCCGAAGATGGTATTTTCTGTGGCTACAGCCCTGATTCCGTTCCTTCAGAATGATGATGCCAACCGTGCGCTGATGGGATCCAACATGCAGCGTCAGGCCGTACCGCTTCTTACTACAGAAGCACCGGTTGTTGGTACTGGTATGGAGACCAAGACAGCTGTAGACTCCGGTGTATGTATTCTTGCTAAGAAAGCAGGTACTGTTCTTCGCTCTACATCTACAGATATTACAATTAAGAATGATGATGGAACAAAAGATGATTATCATCTTACAAAATTCCAGAGAAGTAACCAGAGCAACTGCTACAATCAGCGCCCAATCGTAAATCAGGGCGAGCACGTGGAGGCAGGTGATGTGATCGCTGATGGTCCATCCACATCCAATGGTGAGCTTGCTCTTGGTAAGAACCCGCTGATCGGATTTATGACCTGGGAAGGTTATAACTATGAGGATGCTGTTCTTTTAAGCGAAAAGCTTGTACAGAATGATGTTTATACATCTGTTCATATTGAGGAATACGAAGCAGAAGCACGTGATACCAAGTTAGGACCGGAAGAGATCACAAGAGATGTCCCTGGTGTTGGTGATGATGCTCTTAAAGATCTGGATGAGCGTGGTATCATCCGTATCGGAGCAGAAGTACGTGCTGGTGATATTCTGGTAGGTAAGGTAACTCCTAAGGGAGAAACTGAACTTACAGCAGAAGAGAGACTTCTCCGCGCCATCTTTGGTGAGAAGGCAAGAGAGGTTCGTGATACATCCCTTAAGGTGCCGCACGGTGAGTATGGTATCGTAGTGGATGCAAAGGTATTTACAAGAGAGAATGGCGATGAGCTGTCTCCAGGTGTTAATGAAGCTGTCCGTATTTATATTGCCCAGAAGAGAAAGATCTCTGTTGGTGATAAGATGGCCGGACGTCATGGTAACAAGGGTGTTGTTTCCAGGGTTCTTCCAGTGGAGGACATGCCATTCCTTCCTAACGGACGTCCTCTGGACATCGTGTTAAATCCTCTGGGTGTGCCTTCCCGTATGAATATCGGACAGGTCCTTGAGATTCACCTTAGCCTTGCTGCAAAGGCTCTTGGATTTAATATTGCAACACCGGTATTTGATGGCGCAAACGAGAATGATATCCAGGATACACTGGAACTTGCAAATGACTATGTAAATACAGAGGATTTTGAGGAGTTCCGTGAGAAATACAAAGATATACTTGCTCCGGATGTTATGCAGTATCTGGATGAGAATAAAGAGCACAGAGCTCTTTGGAAGGGTGTTCCTATTTCCAGAGATGGTAAGGTACAGCTTCGTGACGGACGTACAGGAGAACCGTTTGACGGTCCGACTACCATTGGCCACATGCATTATCTGAAGCTGCATCATCTGGTTGATGATAAGATCCATGCACGTTCTACTGGTCCATACTCCTTAGTTACACAGCAGCCGTTGGGTGGTAAAGCTCAGTTCGGTGGACAGCGTTTCGGAGAGATGGAGGTATGGGCACTGGAGGCATACGGCGCATCTTACACACTGCAGGAGATCCTTACAGTGAAGTCTGATGATGTTGTAGGCCGTGTGAAGACCTATGAAGCTATTATTAAGGGGGATAATATCCCTGAGCCGGGTATTCCGGAATCCTTCAAGGTACTTCTTAAAGAGCTTCAGTCCCTGGCACTGGATGTGCGGGTTCTTCGTGATGACCAAACTGAAGTGGAGATCATGGAGAGTGTAGATTACGGAGAAACAGATCTTCGTGCTGTTATTGAAGGAGATTCCCGGGGACATCGGGATCATGAATCATTTGCAAAACATGGCTACACCAAACAGGAATTCGACGGTGATGAGCTTGTTGATGTAGATGAGGACGAGGAAGAAGATTACGAAGAGTTAGAAGAAACCTTCGATAATGACGAAGAATAGAAAGGGGAAAGAATACATGGCAGAAGCAACTAATACCAATGAAACATATCAGCCAATGACTTTCGATGCCATTAAGATAGGACTGGCGTCCCCTGAGAAAATCAGAGAGTGGTCAAGAGGCGAGGTTTTAAAACCTGAGACCATCAACTATAGAACACTGAAGCCTGAAAAAGACGGACTTTTCTGCGAAAGGATTTTCGGACCCAGCAAAGACTGGGAGTGCCATTGCGGAAAATACAAGAAAATCCGTTATAAAGGTGTTGTGTGCGACCGTTGTGGTGTAGAAGTAACAAAAGCCTCTGTCCGCAGGGAGCGTATGGGACACATTGAACTGGCAGCGCCGGTTTCCCATATCTGGTATTTTAAAGGGATTCCGTCCCGCATGGGACTGATCCTGGATCTTTCACCAAGAACATTGGAGAAAGTTCTTTACTTTGCAAACTATATTGTACTGGATCCGGCTGAGTCCGGACTTCAGTACAAGCAAATCCTTACAGAGAGAGAGTATCAGGAAGCAAGGGAAAGCTATGGAAGTGGCTTCCGTGTAGGTATGGGTGCCGAGTCCATCAAAGAACTTCTTGAAGCTATTGATCTTGAGAAGGATTCTGCAGAATTAAAGGCTGAACTGGTGGATGCGACTGGTCAGAAGAGAGCACGTATCATCAAACGTCTGGAGGTTGTTGAGTCCTTCAGAGAGTCCGGCAACCGTCCGGAGTGGATGATCCTGACCGTGGTCCCGGTTATTCCGCCGGATCTTCGTCCTATGGTACAGCTGGACGGAGGACGATTTGCTACTTCCGACCTGAATGATCTGTACAGACGTATTATTAACCGTAACAACCGTCTGAAAAGACTGCTGGAGCTTGGCGCTCCGGATATTATCGTCCGCAATGAGAAGCGTATGCTCCAGGAAGCTGTAGATGCGCTGATCGATAACGGACGTAGAGGCCGTCCGGTAACAGGACCTGGCAACAGAGCCCTGAAATCTCTTTCCGATATGCTGAAAGGTAAATCCGGACGTTTCCGTCAGAACCTTCTTGGTAAACGTGTTGACTATTCCGGACGTTCCGTTATCGTTGTAGGACCGGAACTGAAGATTTATCAGTGTGGTCTGCCTAAGGAGATGGCAATCGAGTTGTTCAAGCCATTCGTAATGAAAGAACTTGTTGCCAACGGAACCTCCCATAACATTAAAAATGCTAAGAAGATGGTAGAGAAGCTTGAGCCGGCTGTTTGGGATGTGCTTGAGGACGTTATCAAAGAACATCCGGTTATGCTGAACCGCGCACCTACACTGCATCGTCTGGGTATCCAGGCGTTTGAGCCGATCCTTGTTGAAGGTAAGGCAATCAAGCTTCATCCGCTGGTTTGTACTGCATTTAATGCGGACTTCGATGGTGACCAGATGGCTGTCCATCTTCCGCTTTCCCAGGAAGCTCAGGCTGAGTGCCGTTTCCTGCTGCTTTCACCAAACAACCTTCTGAAACCGTCTGATGGAGGCCCTGTAGCAGTACCTTCTCAGGATATGGTTCTTGGTATTTACTATCTGACACAGGAAAGACCGGGAAGTATTGGTGAAGGTAAATTCTTCAAGAGCGTTAACGAAGCAATCCTTGCTTATGAGAATAAAGCAATCAAGCTGCAGACCAAGATCAGTGTACGCTGCAGCAAAGAAATGCCGGATGGTACAGTGATCAGCAGTAATGTAGAATCCACGTTAGGACGTTTCCTCTTTAATGAGATCCTTCCACAGGATCTGGGATTTGTTGATCGAAGCATTCCTGGCAATGAGCTTGTTCTTGAGGTAGACTTCCTTGTTGGTAAAAAGCAGCTGAAGCAGATTCTTGAAAAAGTTATCAATACACATGGAGCAACAAAAACAGCAGAGGTACTTGATTCCATTAAGGCTATGGGTTACAAGTTCTCTACACGAGCAGCCATGACAGTATCTATTTCAGATATGACTGTGCCGCCTCAGAAACCTGAGATGATCAAACAGGCTCAGGATACCGTGGATCTGATCACAAAGAACTATAAGCGTGGTTTGATCACAGAAGAAGAGCGTTACAAAGAAGTTGTAGACACCTGGAAGAAGACAGATGATGAGCTGACTCATGCACTGCTGACAGGACTTGATAAATACAACAATATCTTCATGATGGCTGACTCCGGAGCCCGTGGTTCCGATAAACAGATCAAACAGCTTGCCGGCATGCGAGGCCTGATGGCAGATACAACCGGTCATACTATCGAGCTTCCTATCAAGTCCAACTTCCGTGAAGGTCTTGACGTACTGGAGTACTTCATGTCTGCACATGGAGCACGTAAAGGTCTGTCTGATACAGCCCTCCGTACCGCCGATTCCGGATACCTGACCAGACGTCTGGTAGATGTTTCACAGGATCTGATCGTTCGTGAGATGGACTGCTGCGAGAATCGATCAGAGATTTCCGGTATGTATGTGAAAGGCTTTATGGATGGCAAAGAAGAGATCGAAAGCCTTCAGGATCGTATCACAGGACGTTTTTCCTGCGAGACGATTAAGAATAAAGACGGTGAGGTTCTGGTTAAAGCGAACCATATGATCACACCGAGACGTGCGGCACGTATCATGAAGGAAGGCGTGGATAATATTACCGGCGGAGCTGTTGAGCAGGTTAAGATCCGTACTATCCTTACATGTAAATGTAAAGTTGGTGTATGTGCCAAGTGTTATGGTGCCAACATGGCTACAGGCGAGCCTGTACAGGTTGGTGAGTCTATTGGTATTATTGCTGCTCAGTCCATTGGTGAGCCTGGTACACAGCTTACCATGCGTACATTCCATACCGGTGGTGTTGCCGGTGGTGATATCACACAGGGTCTTCCTCGTGTGGAGGAGCTTTTTGAGGCGAGAAAGCCAAAGGGTCTTGCTGTTATCACTGAGATCAAGGGTATTGCCACTATTAATGATACCAAGAAGAAACGAGAGATTATCGTAACAGATCCGGAGAACGGTGATTCCAAAACTTATCTGATTCCATATGGATCACGCATCAAGATCGTGGACGGACAGGTTATGGAGGCCGGTGATGAACTTACAGAAGGTAGCGTGAATCCACATGATATCCTTCGTATCAAGGGTGTTCGTGCTGTTCAGGATTATATGCTTCGTGAGGTTCAGCGTGTATATCGTCTCCAGGGTGTTGAGATCAACGATAAGCATATTGAGGTTATTGTTCATCAGATGCTGAAGAAAATCCGTATCGAAGATAATGGTGACAGTGAATTCCTGCCAGGTACATTGGTTGACTATTTGGAATACGAAGAAGTCAATGAGAAGCTGGAGGCAGAAGGACTTCGTCCGGCTACCGGAAAGCAGGGCATGCTTGGTATTACCAAGGCTTCTCTTGCTACAGATTCCTTCCTGTCAGCTGCATCCTTCCAGGAGACCACCAAAGTTCTTACTGAGGCTGCCATCAAAGGTAAGGTTGACCATTTGATCGGTCTTAAAGAGAACGTAATCATCGGTAAGCTGATTCCTGCCGGAACCGGTATGAAGTGCTATAGTGATGTAGAACTTGATACAGGCATGCCAGAGGAAACAGAAGAGGATTTTGCCATTGATGAGGATGAGGATGATCTTCCGATTCTAGATGACATGGAAGAAGTTGAGATCGACGACGAGCCGGAGGATGCTTCTGAGGATCTGGGGGAAGATGAAATTCCTGAAGAGGATACAGAAGAATAAATTTCAGCAAAGAGTGAAATCCATAAGATAACTAAAGGCTGCGGTTCGGAGCAAATCCGGACTGTGGCCTTTTCGTATCTGTACGCTGACTGCAGCTTTTAATAGGAAAATACAGGGAATGCTATCTTTTGTGATGTAATTCTAGTATAATACTGTAAAGAAAAAGATTCGGAAAGGAGGAAATCCATGGATAAGGAATTGCCAGCTTCTGTATGGCCAGAATGGAAGATTATCGAAAAAATCGGGGAAGGATCCTTCGGCAGAGTTTACAAAGCAGAAAGAACAGAACAGGGAAGGCCTTTTTATTCTGCAATCAAGATCATTACTATACCTGGAAGCCCAGATGAACTGAACAGTATCCGGGAAGAAATATCCGGCGATGATTCAGTACGGGAATACTTTCAGAATCTTGTGGATGAATGTATTCAAGAAGTAAGCACCATGGAATGTTTCAGGGGGAATTCCCATATTGTTTCCGTTGAAGATTATAAAGTTGTGGAATATCTTGATGAGATCGGCTGGGATATTTATATTAGAATGGAATATCTGATCAGCTTCACTGAGTATTGTGCAGGTAAGGCTCTTACCCAGAATGAAGTATTGAAGCTGGGGTGCGATCTGGCAAAGGCTTTACATTACTGCAGGCAGTTGAATATTATACATCGGGATATTAAGCCAGAGAATATATTTGTATCGTATTTTGGCGATTTTAAGCTGGGTGATTTTGGTATTGCCAGGGAGCTGGAGCGTTCTATGAGCAACATGTCCAAGAAGGGTACCTATTCCTACATGGCTCCTGAGATGTACAGAGGCGAGCCGTATGACCGGCGAGTAGATATTTATTCTTTGGGAATTGTACTGTATAAGCTGATGAATGATGGCAGACTGCCATTTCTAAGCAGGGAGAAGCAGCTGATCACGTACAGGGACAAAGAAAATGCCCTGGCGAAGCGGATGTCAGGAGAAGAATTGATTCCGCCAGTTCATGCTGACCAGGCTTTTTCCGCTATTATTCTGAAGGCCTGTGCATATCGCCCGGAAGAACGGTATCAGACACCTGAGGAGTTTTATCATGCAATGGATGATCTGCTGCATGGACGTATGGAGACAGATTTGGAAAAGAAACCAAAAGAAAAGCCGGCAGTGGAAAGCGAACGGTCCAAGCCTGTGAAAAAGCATTCTAAACTATTTGATAAGATCAAATCAGGGCCAGACGAAGTGAAACGAAGACCCGCTTTGTGGAGTGTACTGGCTACCGGGATTGCACTGGCAGCTTGTATAATAACGATTTTATATGTAAGAAGCATGCTTGAAGAGAATCTTCCTTTACGCAAATCCAACCAGGTAGTAAGCATCCTGGAGGAAAACGATACACATACAGCGCAGGTTGATGATTTTTCCACTGCTATTGAGACTATAAAACAGCAGGCTTCCGAAATCGTCAATGAGCTTCCGGACTGCCAGGAAGTAGGGAAAAAAGGTGAAAGATTAAGATATTATGATCAGAATAACAAGCTGGTAAAGACTTTGATCTATCCAGAGATGTCTGATGATGGTGTTTATGAAGAATATTATTACTGGGATGAACGTCTGTTTTTTGCATATATTTGGACAGATAGCAAGCAGGAATTATACTATTATGACAGAAGAGGCAAGCTGATTCGCTGGATTGATGCTGATGGGATCGTTCATGACAAAGAAACCGACAGTACAGAGTACAATAAGCGGGGAGAAAAATACTGGAAAAATTCTCTGGAGCAGTTTGACGAATAGAATAAAAGAAGGATTGTAACTGTTCAGTACCCTTACAGTTACGAAGGACTATAGAATGAATTACGATATTGAGTATGCTTATGCTTGTCACAGGGGAAAGGTACGCAGCAATAATGAGGACAATTTCTGGTGCTGTGGGCACATGCTTCCTGAAATAAATGATGGATCCGGAGAAATATCCGAAGAAAGGTGTTCCAGCCGGACATTTCCTGTACTGGCTCTTTTTGATGGCATGGGTGGTGAAAGCTGCGGAGAAGTAGCAGCAAAGCTGGCAGCAGAAAGGCTGGGCAGTTACTATCAAAGGAACAGAGCAAAGCTGAAACATCGGGCAGAAGAGTTTGTACAGGAAGCATGCAGGGAAATGAACCGGGCTGTGTGCAGTTATGCTGCAAAGAACCGTATCAGTACGATGGGAACAACTTTGGCAATGGCTGTTTTTGCCGGACAGAAGCTGTATATGTGTAATGTAGGTGACAGCCGGATCTATCAGGAAAGAAATGGAGCCTTTTTCAGGATGTCTACCGACCATGTTCAGGGGAACGGGCTTTTCGGAAAAGCTCCTCTTACTCAGTATCTTGGGATTCCTGAGGACCATATGGTGATCCAGCCTTCTGTGGCAGAGATTGATTGTCAGCCGGATACCAGGATCATGCTGTGCTCGGACGGAATCTCGGATATGCTTACAGAAGTGGAGATCCAGGCAATCCTGAACAGGAAAAAGAATGCATCAGATACAGTCCATGATCTGATGAAGCTTGCACTTGAAAAGGGCGGCAGAGATAATGCAACTGTGATTCTCTGTCAGGTTCATGAAAGAAAGGCAAAAGAACCCATAAGGGAAAGATTAAAGAAAGTATTGCGGCTGTAGGGAAATGTCAGGGAGCATTTAAATAAAGAAGGTGTTTGATCATGAATAATCGGATGAAGGATTTGGATTTTGAACAGACCGTTGTATTTGATACAGTTAAGGATTTTGAATTTACAAGGAAGGCAGCCCAGAGGTTTCGTCAGGTGGTTGAATTGGATAGTTTTGAAGAAAAGGATACGGAGGTAATCTTTCATTATCTTTATAAAGAGATGGAATTGGTATCCTTTGGAGATCATCTGAAAAGATATATTTATGAGCGGGCAGGGCTGGAAGAGCCTTTTGCACAGGTTCCACAGGAGGTTTACAGGGAGATTGCATTAGAATCATTTAAAGAAACCTGTACACCTAAGTCAATGAACCCCACATCAACAAAGCTGCCGGCTCTTATAAATAACTGGCTGACACAGGCATCTGTGAAACGTGATACTGTATTCCTTTTAGGATTCGGCCTGCGGATGAGTGCAGGAGATGTGTCGGATTTCCTTACCCGTGTGCTGCGGGAGCAGGATTTTGATTTTTCAAATCCGGAAGAGGTGATCTACTGGTATTGCTATACTCATCATTACCTGTATGCAAAGGCACAGGAATATAAAGAAAAATACAAAGAACTGGTGCCGGCTGCAATACAAAATGATACAGCTGCTTGTGGGGGCGGCCTGATGATCGATACAGAGGAAAAACTGATGGAATATCTGGCAGGACTGAAAGCTGGCTGGGTAGACCCCAGATCTGAGAAGAGTCAGGCATTTCAGGAATTTATGAGACTCCTGGAACAGGCAAAGCAGGTCATTGCTGATCTGTATCAGAAGGATGAAGATGAAAAAGGCAGGCACAGAAGATGGACAGCAGAGAATATTACACCTTCAGATCTGGAAAAGGTGATCTGTAATGGGATTCCTATCAACAAAATGGGGAATCTGAAAAAAATGTCTGCTTCCATTTTGGCAAAGCATTTCAGCCAAAAGCGTTTCAGCAGGCAGAGGATCACAAACATCCTGAATCACAAATTTCCGGTAGAAAGATTTGATCTTCTAACTTTGGAGTTTTTCATAATTTCTCAGAAAATGCAAGATGAAGATCCTTATAAGCGCTATCATCATTTTATTGAAGAAGGTCAGAAGCTTCTGGAAAAATGCGGTATGAGTGATATATACATAGTCAATCCTTATGAATGTTTTCTTTTGATGTGTATGCTGACAGACTGTCCTCTGGCAGTGTTCTCTGAGATATGGGAGAAATCCTACGAGGGGACAGAGGAGAATAGTATGGGGGCATTATCGTGAAAATAAAAAGGTTGAAAATAAAAACAAGAAAACATGTGAGGTGCCTGTAAAAAACAAGAAAAAACATGTAAAATGCCTTGACAGTCTAATCTTTACAGGATATAATCAAAAAGCGTGCGAAATAAAGCATATTTTTTTTGCATGTCAAAAGATAATAGCAACCGCAAGGCCCCATGTTAAGCATGGAGAAATAAATCGGGAGGTGAAATGGAATGCCAACATTCAACCAGTTAGTAAGAAAAGGTCGTCAGACCACTGTAAAGAAATCTACAGCACCGGCTCTGCAGAAGACATTCAACTCTTTAAGAAAGAAAGCAGTTGAGCAGTCTGCACCGCAGAAACGTGGCGTTTGTACAGCTGTTAAGACAGCTACTCCTAAGAAGCCTAACTCAGCTCTTAGAAAGATCGCCAGAGTTCGTCTTTCCAACGGTATCGAAGTAACAAGCTATATTCCAGGAGAGGGACATAACCTTCAGGAGCATAGTGTTGTACTGATCCGTGGTGGAAGGGTTAAGGACTTACCTGGTACCAGATACCATATCATCAGAGGTACACTGGATACAGCAGGTGTCGCTAACAGAAAACAGGCTCGTTCCAAATACGGAGCTAAGAGACCTAAGGTTAAAAAATAATTCATCCGTATAATTGCGGAAACTATAGATATTTGTACGGTATTCCATATACCCTGTCGGTTGCGGGTTAAATATAGGACCATTACCAGTGCGAACATGCAATAGTTTACTGCGTGAGTACCGATGAGATAATCTATTGATTAAGGAGGGAAGTAACGTGCCACGTAAAGGACATACTCAGAAAAGAGACGTTCTGGCTGATCCGGTATACAATAACAAAGTGGTAACAAAGCTTATCAATAACATTATGTTAGATGGTAAGAAAGGTGTTGCTCAGAAGATCGTATACGGTGCATTCACCAGAATCGAAGAAAAAGCTGGCAAACCAGCAATTGAAGTATTTGAGGAGGCTATGAACAATATCATGCCCCTTCTGGAAGTAAAAGCAAGACGTATCGGTGGTGCTACTTATCAGGTGCCGATCGAGGTAAGAGCTGACAGACGTCAGGCTCTGGCTCTTCGCTGGCTGACCACATATTCCCGCAAGAGAGGCGAGAAGACAATGGAGGAAAGACTGGCTAACGAGCTTTTAGATGCAATGAACAACACAGGCGCATCTGTTAAGAAGAAAGAAGACATGCACAAGATGGCTGAGGCAAATAAAGCATTTGCTCACTATCGCTTCTAATCGAGGAGGAAAATCCATTGGCTGGAAAAGAAGGTAGAGAATATCCGCTTGAGAGAACCAGAAACATTGGTATCATGGCTCATATCGATGCGGGTAAAACAACCCTGACTGAACGTATTCTTTATTATACAGGTGTCAACTACAAGATCGGTGATACTCATGAAGGTACTGCTACCATGGACTGGATGGAGCAGGAACAGGAAAGAGGTATCACGATCACATCAGCTGCAACAACATGTCACTGGACACTTGAGGAGAACTGCAAGCCGAAGCCAGGAGCACTTGAGCATCGTATCAACATCATTGATACACCTGGTCACGTAGACTTCACAGTAGAGGTTGAGCGTTCCCTGCGTGTACTTGATGGTGCCGTTGGTGTATTCTGTGCGAAGGGCGGTGTTGAGCCACAGTCCGAGAACGTATGGCGTCAGGCTGACACTTATAATGTACCGCGTATGGCATTCATCAATAAGATGGATATCCTGGGTGCAAATTTCTATGGCGCAGTAGAGCAGATCAAGACCCGTCTTGGTAAAAACGCTATCTGCCTGCAGCTGCCAATCGGAAAAGAAGATGATTTCAAGGGAATCATTGACTTATTCGAGATGAAAGCTTACATCTACAATGATGAGAAGGGTGATGATATTTCTATCATTGATATCCCGGACGACATGAAAGAAGATGCAGAGCTTTATCATACAGAACTGATCGAGAAGATCTGTGAGCTGGATGACGAATTAATGATGGAATATCTGGAAGGTGAGGAGCCGACTGTTGATAGACTGAAAGCTGTTCTGAGAAAAGCTACCTGTGAATGTACAGCTGTTCCGGTATGCTGTGGTTCCGCTTACAGAAACAAAGGTGTTCAGAAGCTTCTGGACGCTATCCTGGAGTATATGCCTGCTCCAACAGATATCCCGCCAATCGATGGTGTTGATATGGATGGAAACCCGACAGTAAGACATTCTTCTGATGAAGAGCCTTTCTCTGCTCTGGCTTTCAAGATCATGACAGACCCATTCGTTGGAAAACTTGCATACTTCCGTGTATATTCAGGAACAATGAATTCCGGATCTTATGTATACAACTCAACAAAAGGCAAAAAAGAGCGTGTTGGACGTATCCTTCAGATGCATGCCAACAAGCGTATGGAGCTGGACAAGGTTTACTCCGGTGATATCGCTGCAGCGATCGGATTCAAATTCACCACAACCGGTGACACGATCTGTGACGAGCAGCATCCTGTAATCCTTGAATCCATGGAATTCCCGGAGCCGGTTATCGAGCTGGCTATCGAGCCTAAGACAAAAGCTGGCCAGGGTAAACTTGGTGAGGCTCTTGCAAAGCTTGCTGAAGAGGATCCTACATTCCGTGCTCATACAAACCAGGAAACTGGACAGACAATCATTGCTGGTATGGGTGAGCTTCATCTGGAGATCATCGTTGACCGTCTGCTTCGTGAGTTCCACGTAGAAGCAAACGTAGGTGCTCCGCAGGTTGCTTACAAAGAGACAATCACCAAGGCAGTTGATGTAGACAGCAAGTATGCAAAGCAGTCTGGTGGTCGTGGACAGTATGGTCACTGTAAAGTTAAATTCGAGCCTATGGATGCCAACGGAGAAGAACTGTACAAGTTCGAGTCCACAGTTGTTGGTGGTGCTATTCCGAAGGAATACATTCCTGCAGTTGGCGAAGGTATCGAAGATGCTATGAAGGCTGGTATCCTTGGTGGATATCCGGTAGTCGGCGTTCATGCAAACGTATATGACGGTTCTTACCATGAAGTCGATTCTTCTGAGATGGCATTCCACATTGCCGGATCTCTTGCATTCAAAGATGCAATGCATAAGGCTGCACCGATCCTTCTTGAGCCTATCATGAAGGTAGAGGTAACAACACCTGAGGATTACATGGGTGATGTTATCGGTGATATCAACTCCCGTCGTGGACGTATCGAGGGTATGGAAGATATCGGCGGTGGCAAGATGATCCGTGGATATGTTCCGCTGTCTGAGATGTTCGGATATGCAACAGACCTGCGTTCAAGAACTCAGGGACGTGGTAACTACTCCATGTTCTTTGAGAAATACGAGCCGGTTCCAAAGAGCGTACAGGAAAAGATCCTTGCTCAGAAAGACTGACTCAGGACTGGTTACTGTAAACAGTAACTTGTATTTGATAAAATAAATAATGCTTGCAAATATCCTTGATTTGCAATATAATCAAGGATAGCAAGTTTAAAATCGAAATTGGAGCTCTGTATAGAAAGAGCCAATATTCAAGGAGGACGTTTTAAAATGGCAAAAGCTAAGTTTGAGAGAACAAAACCGCATTGTAACATTGGTACTATTGGACACGTTGACCATGGTAAAACAACTTTAACAGCAGCTATCACAAAAGTTCTTGCTGAAAGAGTTCCAGGAAACGTAGTAGAGAACTTCGAAGATATCGATAAAGCTCCAGAGGAAAGAGAGCGTGGTATCACAATTTCTACAGCACACGTTGAGTATCAGACAGAGAAGAGACATTATGCACACGTTGACTGCCCAGGACATGCTGACTACGTTAAGAACATGATCACTGGTGCAGCTCAGATGGATGGTGCTATCCTTGTTGTAGCAGCTACCGATGGTGTTATGGCTCAGACTAAAGAGCACGTTCTTCTTGCTCGTCAGGTTGGTGTTCCTTACATCGTTGTATTCATGAACAAATGTGATATGGTTGACGATGAAGAGCTTCTTGAGCTGGTTGAGATGGAGATTCGTGAGCTTCTTTCCGAGTATGACTTCCCAGGAGATGACATCCCGGTTATCAGAGGATCTGCTCTTAAAGCACTTGAGGATCCGAGCAGCGAGTGGGGCGATAAGATCATGGAGCTTATGGATGCTGTTGACAGCTACATTCCAGATCCACAGCGTGACACAGATAAGCCATTCGTTATGCCTGTAGAGGACGTATTCTCTATCACAGGACGTGGTACAGTTGCTACTGGTAGAGTAGAGGCTGGTGTTCTTCACGTATCTGAGGAAGTTGAGATCGTTGGTATTAAAGAAGAGACACGTAAAGTTGTTGTAACTGGTATCGAGATGTTCCGTAAATTACTGGATGAGGCTCAGGCTGGTGATAACATCGGTGCACTTCTTCGTGGTGTTCAGAGAAATGAGATCGAGCGTGGACAGGTTCTTGCTAAACCAGGAACAATTACATGCCATACAAAATTCACAGCTCAGGTTTACGTTCTGACAAAAGACGAGGGTGGCCGTCATACACCATTCTTCAACAACTATCGTCCACAGTTCTACTTCAGAACAACAGACGTTACAGGTGTTATCAACCTTCCAGAAGGAACAGAGATGTGCATGCCTGGAGATAACATCGAGATGACTATCGAGCTGATCCACCCAATCGCTATGAGCCAGGGTCTTACTTTCGCTATCCGTGAAGGTGGACGTACTGTTGGATCAGGACGTGTTGCTACAGTTATCGAATAATTTTAGCATAACATCTTAATATAAATATAGAGTACCGCAAGGTACATTGTGTCCAAACGTAAGATACCCCGGAACCGTAAGGTTTCCGGGGTTTTTCTGTTACATGAAAGATTTGAATACAGCTATAAAGAATAGCGAATAAATTAAGACAGGCAGGTATGGGAAGACTTTTATTTTCTTCGCATATCTGCCTGTGATACTGTTATGATACTATTTTTATTCGTTATTGGAAAAATTTTTTGCTAAAAGTTCATCTCGTTTACGAATTCGTGTTTCAAAATCCAGTTCTTCAATTTCTTTATACAGAGTTGAATCAGTGGATCAACCATGAAAAAAAGTGCTTGCAGAGCTTGTACGACAGCATGGAATTGAATGGGAGCAGAAAGCATTGGAAGAAAAACGACAAATGGAGCAAATGCCAAAAGAATGTATTCACGAAAGACTTGCCTGGGGAGCTAGAAAGAGCGAGATGGAGAATCAGCAGCGTAAGAAAAATAAAACAAAAAACAGAGGAATGGAACTTTAAGACTAAATAAAGAGGAGCGGGAGATTTCCTCCTGTTTTTATACATCATCGTCTTCATCTTCAATGGAATAGTCATTGAGTTCCGGGAAATCGAGAAATTCACTCAAGGTCATTCCAAATACATTGGCAATTTTATGAAGTGTCCTTACTTTGGGATTTTTGCTTTTGCCACGCAAGATATTGTCTATTGTAGATTGTTTCAATCCGGCTAACGTTGCCAGCTTGTTTATTGTAATTTTACGCTTTTTGCACAGTTGGCGGATTCGTAATGCATAAAGTTCAGAATAAGTCATGAGTTCACCTCTACATAATAAATAGTTACCTTTGCAAAGTTGAAAGTTGAAGTAATCATAGCAGAGAAAAAGGAAAAACTTACCTTTGCATAGTTGACTTAAAAAAGATAAAGTAATAAAATTACAATATTACCTATACAAAGGTAGCTACGATGTACAAATGCCTACTGTATTATAAAAATGATGCAGGAGGACAGGAAATGAAACAATATGCATATATCAGGGTATCTACAAAAGAGCAAAATATAGACAGGCAGATACTGGCATTAAAGCCATATCAGATTTCAAAGAAAAACATATATTGTGACTATCAGTCGGGTAAAGATTTTGAACGACCGGCTTATCAGAAATTGATGAAAAAATTAAAGAAGGGGGATTTGTTAATTATAAAAAGTATTGATCGGTTGGGGCGTAATTATAATGATATTCTGGTTCAGTGGCAGTACATAACCAAAGAGTTAAAAGCAGACATATTAGTACTGGATATGGAACTGCTGGATACCAGAAAAAAGACAGGAAATCTTACAGGAACATTAATAGCTGATCTGGTATTGCAGATCTTTGCTTATGTAGCACAGACAGAACGAGAATTTATCTGTCAGCGGCAGTCAGAAGGAATTGCAGCTGCAAAACAAAATGGTAAGAAATTTGGCCGACCTGAGAAAGAAATGCCAGATCAGTTTAAAGAGGTCTGCCGGAGATGTGAGTTAGGTGAACTATCAACGCGGCAGGCTGCAGAATTATTAGGGGTTAGTCATACAACTTTTTACCGAAGATACAGGAAAATAATTGGAGAAACTGTGTCGAATAGTAGACATTTTGGTACATCTGAGTAGAAGCATGAAAATGCGGTAAATACACCGTTTTTCATGCTTTTCTTGTGTTTTTGCCTTCTGCTTCGAGTATAGCATAGGCGTTTCTTAATGTCTGAGATTTGAAACGGGAGGGAAAGCGTATGAAAAAGAAAAAAATGGTAAGTATATTAATTTTGGTGTTGATATTAATATTTCCGTTAAATGTTTCAGCTACACAATCACGTACTGGAAATTTTAATAAATCATTTACTTTATCAGGGAATCAGGCCAATGATATATGTTCTGTTGCATTGGCACAATATCAAAGAACTGGTGCAATGTTTGGGTACACAGAAGGATGGTGCGCTGATTTCGTAAGTGACTGTGCAATATTAGCTGGAGCAAGTTCAGCAATTCCAGCATCTGGAGGTGTGTCGTATCTTAAACAAAATATTTTAAATGCAGGTGGACATGTAGTTTCTACACCGCAAGTTGGAGATATTGCTTTCATGGACTGGGGTGGTGGAGGAAATTATTATCATGTTGAGATTGTGTATGCAGTATCTGGTTCAACAGTATCAACAATAGGTGGTAATTCAGGAAGAAATACTTCAAGCAATTCAACATCTGAGGTTTGGAAACATGGACCATATGCTGTGAACCATAAATATTTTACATGCTTTGTAAGACCTAATTATGCATCCGAACCTAATAGCAAAGATCCTTTATCTATAAGCAATGTTCGGGTTTCAGATGTTAATTCAAATTCTTATAAGGTTTCTTGCAACATAGCAGGAAATGTCACAAAAGTTTTATTTCCAACCTGGCCATCGGCAGATGATAGTGGAAATCCTATATGGCATGAAGGAACAATAAGTGGTAATACAGCAAGCTGTGTTATAAGAAGAAGTGATCATGGAAATAAAAATGGAGATTATATATCTCACATATATATTTATGACTCAGCGGGAAATTCAACTTCAGCAGCAGCTCCTCTAGTTGTAATGGGAGATACTCAAGCACCAGTAATTAGCGATATAAGAGTATCAGAGATAAAAATGGATTCATTTACTGTTACTTGTAAAGTATATGATAATGGAGGGGTGACTTCAGTTAAATTTCCAACATGGCCATCAGCAGATGATAGTGGAAATCCTATATGGCATGATGGCACGATTAATGGAGATACGGCAAGTTGTGTAATTAAGAAAAGTGATCATGGAAATAAAACTGGATTGTATCTTACGCACATATATGCATATGATATGAATGGAAATATGACAGCAGGGCGGGCTCCTGGAGTTATTATAGGAGATACAGAACCACCCGTAATAGAAAATATTAAAATTATTGATGTTACAGAAGAAAGCTATACTATTACATGTACTGTAAAAGATAATAATAGTAGCGGTACAATATCCGTACGATTTCCAACCTGGCCATCGGCAGATGACAGCGGAAATCCTATATGGCATGAAGGTAGAGTAAATGGGGACACAGCAAGTTGTGTAATTAAAAAGAGTGACCATGGAAACAAAACAGGAACTTATATTTCTCATATATATGCATATGATGTGGTAGGAAATAGTTCATCTGCTGCAGCACCTGCAGTAGAATTAGGAAAAAAACATCAACATGAATACACCTTCACCATCAAGAAACCAGCCACCTGTACTGAACCTGGTATCCGGCTTTATACCTGCAAAGACAATGATGACAGTTACGAGGAAGAAATCCCAGCAACAGGACACCAGCATACCGAGTTGCGAAATGTAAAAGCAGCAACCTGTACTCAAGAAGGTTACACAGGAGACACTTACTGCAAGGATTGTAACACAAAACTTGGAGCCGGAAAATCAATAGCAAAGAAAGAACATACCTGGGACTCAGGAAAGATTACAACAGCAGCAACCTGTAACGGAAAAGGAATCAAGACATATACCTGTACAGGATGTAATGCAACAAGGACAGAAGAAATTCCATCAACAGGTCATCAGCATACTGAGTTACGAAATGTCAAAGCAGCAACTTGCGCTCAAGAAGGATACACAGGTGACGCTTACTGCAAGGATTGTAATACAAAACTTACTGCGGGAAAAGTCCTTCCGAAAACGGATCATACCTGGGACTCAGGAAAGATTACAACAGTAGCAACCTGTAGTGGAAAAGGAATCAAGACATACACCTGTACAGGATGTAACGCAACAAGGACAGAGGAAATCATGTCAACAGGTCATCAGCATACCGAGTTACGAAATGCAACAGTAGCAACCTGTGCTCAAGAAGGTTATACAGGTGATACCTACTGTAAGGACTGCAATACAAAACTGACATCCGGTAATGTAATTCCAAAAACGGATCATATCTGGGATTCTGGAAAAGTAACACAGAATGCAACATGTACCGCTAAAGGAATCAAAACATTCACATGCACAGTATGTAAATCCACAAGAATTGAAGAAATTCCTGCAACCGGACATGTAAATAAGATTACAAAATTTGCAAAAGAAGCTTCCTGTAAGTCAGAAGGATATACAGGTGATATTTACTGTCAGGATTGTGGTAAACTTTTAGAAGAAGGTCAGGTAATTCCAAAAGCAGATCATGTATGGAATAAGGGTGAAATTACAACACCAGCCACCTGTACTACCAAAGGTATCAAGACATATAGCTGTGCTTCTTGCGGAACAACTAAAACAGAAGCTATTGCAGCAACTGGTCATGGAGCAACAGAGATCAGAAATAAAAAAGATGCAACTACGACATCCGAAGGTTATACAGGAGATATTTACTGTACAATCTGTAATCAGAAGATAAGTTCAGGTAAGAAGATAGCAAAAATCACACCACAAACAGCAACTCCTGGAAAGACGATAAAGGACAAATCAACAAATGGGTTTTATAAAGTCCTTCAGGATGGAGTGAGTGTTGAGTTCACGAAACCTGTTTATAAGAAAGCATCTGTAAGAATTCCAGATACGATTAAAGTAAATGGAATCACTTGCAAAGTAACTGGTATATCAGCAAATGCATTTAAGAATAATAAATCACTTAAGTCTGTTACAATAGGAAGAAATGTTACTGTGATCGGAACAAACGCATTTTATGGATGTAAGAAGTTGAGCAAGGTAAGTGGCGGAAATAGAATCGTAAAGATTGGACACAGAGCATTTGCAAATTGCAACAGCCTGAGTAAAATAACAATTCCTGGATCTGTCAGAAGTATTGGAAAACAGGCATTCTGTAATTGTAAGAAACTCAGGAGCATTATAATTAATACAAGCACTCTGTCAGGTAAAACAGTAGGTTCAAAAGCTTTTGCAGGAACCTATAAAAAGCCAACTGTCAAAGTTCCGGCAAAACAGATGAAAACATATAAGAAGCTTTTAAAAGCGCGAGGTATGAGTTCAAAGGCAGTTTATAGAAAGTAAAGAAAATGCAGGCAGCTGGTTGAACAGTTGCCTGCAAAATAAAAAGCTTTTGACATATTTTATTTGTCGTGGTACTATGATTATAGAAAAAGAGTGCTACCGATAGACGGTTAGTCCGATATATGATGTGACAAAAATTGCCGCTTCAGTTTACCAGGCTTGGGCGGTTATTTTTGTGGTTTATGATTATCTTTGCCTAATGTATATCCGATACTAAAGCAGGTTAAGCCGAAGCTCACTACTGCTATGAAGTCAACAATACTCATTGGCTTAGCCCTCCTTTCCACTGGATTCCTTTACAGGTTTCTATGTAATCAGAGGGTCACAGTCCCTCTGGAGAAGGACTAACCGCCTACCGTTATGGTAGCACCCATGTTTCGATTATAACAGTTAAAAATTACCGGTGCAATATAAAGTTGGTAGAGTAGCATCTGTTAGCCGTGGAAGAGAATCTTTTCGACCAGGGCTTCCGGTGCCAAAACGGTGCCAAGAAATCAGGCAAATAAAAATACATGGTGCAAATCAGCCGTTTTTCACTATGTTTTGGAGAGAAAACCATAAAAAATAAGAAGTAAAATGGGATTAAAGTATCGTGAAGGTGGACGTACTGTAGGATCAGGACGTGTTGCTACAGTTATCGAGTAAGAATAACTAATTATATATAGAGTACCGAAAGGTACGTTGTGTCCAAGCGTAAGATACCCCAGAAACCTTGTGTTTCTGGGGTTTTTCTGTTACTTTCATTTCTATTTTACATTTCGGTTCAGTTATAAAAACAGATGGTAAACGGATGGTATTTCCTATAAAAAATTTCCAGAAAGATTCCCGTGACCCTATTTTGACCTTGTTTTTTTTCGGTTTTGAGAATATATGAGAATAGAACAGTTGAAAAAAAGTTCAATAATCAGAGCTTGCTTTGCTCACAGATATATTGAATGACAGTCTGTTTCGGTATTTTCCAATCCTTCCCTGATTTAAAAGCTTTTATTTTTCCGGTTCTTACAAGTCTGTAAGCCTGTGTGTTTCCAATCTTTAAAATTTCTGCCAATTCAAAAATGGTAAGAATGTCTTCGTATTGATTAAGCATTTTTGTGTATCTCCTTTAAATCAATATTGTTACCCCATGCAAACTGGATTATATTATCAATGCATGTTCGCCACTGTGAATTTATGAGAAAAGGAATAGTAGAAAAATAACTGATTGTGGATACAATAAAGTGTGCATGAAGGTAAGATTGATCTTCATGTATCGCATAGCAGACGGGATAATAGAAACCGATGCTTGTTGCAAGATGATCTAAAAATTCTGAAACAGATTCTGAACATTTTTTATCTTCAAAAGTAATCCAGAAGTGCTGAAGCTGTTGTGAGCAAGGCTCTTTTGGAATGATATTGCGAAGTTTGGTAAATTTCTTAACAGCTCCTTCAGCAGTAGGTGGCCAAATGCCATAACAAAACAGGGAACATGTATTATTGTGAGTGATGTAGTGGATAGCATTGGAAATGGCATCAGTATTGTTATATAGACTATCTTTTATAAACAAATTAGCTCTGCGCAAGGTAGTCCAACTCCTTTCTGATTTTTTCTTTTGAGTGTAGAGGAATGTTGGTATCCAGACATATTTTATTATAAATTGGAATAGAAACTGTAGATGCGGCAGTACAGCAGGATATTTAAAACGAGAAAGCTCTGGAAGAAAAGACAGATGGAACAAATGCCAAAGGGAAGTATTCACGAAAGATTGGCATGGGGAATAAAAAAGAGTGAGATGGAGAATCAGCAACGTAAGAAAAGTAAATCAAAAAACAGAGAAATGGAGAGATAAAATCATGGAAAAACACATTTATGATGAAAAGAACGGATTAAACTATACTTTGCATGGAGATTATTATTTGCCGGATTTGGCACTGAATGAAGAAGAACCGATATATGGTAAATATGAAATGCTGCGGAAACAGTTCCTGAAAGAGCATAGACCGGCACAATACCAGTATTTATTGATGACTGGGGAGCTGACGGCACATCTGAACCGAGCCGATCAGGAGGCCAGAGAGCAGGTAGAAACCTTGGTAAAGCAGATGGTGGAAAAACAGGGTGTGACGGAACAACTGAAAATGCAGGATCTGATGAAATGGGTTGGATTGATGAATAATATAAAGGCATGTGCGGAAGAAATTGCATTGAAAAATACGATATATATGTAGGTGGAAAAAGGCAGTCGAAAAGATCGCTTTTTCTGTTTTGTGTATATTGGAATAGTATTTTAAAATGAACTATGGTAGAATAAAGTAAAGACAAATCGAGAGCTTTTGGATAAAATTTTGAAAATTATCGAGGAAGTTACTATGAAAAAATGTAGATATTGTGGCAAAGAATTAGATAGTAATTTGGAATTTTGTAGCAGTGAGTGCGAAAACAGCTATAGAAAGATAATTGAAAAAGATAGACATAAAATTAAGTATTTCATTTCGGGCATTATTTTAGGGTTTTTAGCTATGTTTTATGGTGTTGTGTCAAGCTGCAATTGCATGATTGGAAGTGGAATTATAGTAATGGGGGTCACGGTTGTTTTGCTTCCATTTACTACTCCAGAAACAATTGCTTTATTTGGAAATAAAAAGGCGAGATTTATCGGAAGAATATTAGGTATGCTACTTATAGCGGTTGGGATATGGGTAGGGTTTATTTGATGACAACTTCAGTCTTTACAGCAAATTAATCAGAAGTTGAGAGGAGATCTCTGTAATGTTTATATTTTTATCTGTGTGTTCACTTTTAGTACCGTTATCTATGATTATATTGGGATATACGTGGAAAGATAAGCCTCCTAAAGATCGGCAGGGGAGTTCGGGATATCGAACTACTATGTCAAGGATGAATGATGAAACATGGAGATATGCACACAGGTGTTGGGGCTGGATAAACTTTGTTTTAGGAATCATCCTGGTGATACTATCAATTTTTATTTTGATTTTAACGAAAGATGATACAAACTTTGAAATGATTTCTGTTTATTTGGTGTTTTTATAATTAGGAATTATGGTGCTTACAATTATTCCGACAGAATTTTTGTTGCATAAGCATTTTACAAAGCAAGGAATGAAAAAATAGCTAACTTCCAATTGGCGGAAATGAAAATCGAAATTTAATGAACTCAACACAGTGAAGATACAGGAGGTTTTTATGAACTACGAATGAAAAATAACCGTATTGGAGACAAAGGTATTTCCGGAATTGCAGGAAAAGTATTGGGCTGATCCGAAATCAGGTCCGTGTCCTTGCTTCAAGGCGGGAGATACATTCTTTCTGAAAAGAACGCCTGAGCAGGATGACTTTTACCATCTAATGAACGGCAAATTCTGCGGCGAGGCATGGGATGCCATCAGCCGATATGTCTATGCGGCACTACAGGGTGGTTCCATTATGCGTAAGTGGACAAATGACGACAGAATGATGATTGCCTGCTGCAATGACGGCACACGCCCTGTTATCTTCAAAATAGAGCGGATTGATATTCCGGAAAACAAAGAAGAAAAGCAATGGTTGGAAAAGCAGAATTTTAAGAACACGGCAGATGATGCTTATACATGCTAACAACTTCAAGTTTTTGGAATCGACTGAAAGGAAGCATTATATGTTCTATATTGTTTTTGACTTTGCAATGGCAGTGATTATGTTTTTATTTGGAATATGGTTTTATAGGTCAAAGGGACAAGCATCTAAATTCTTGTCTGGTTATAATATGAAATCAGCAGAAGAACGAAAGAAATATGATGAAAATGCTATGTGTAAGGTGTATGGGAAAAGAATGATATTTATGTCAATTCCTTTTATTGCAGGAATGATTATAGGCATTTGGTATCCGGAAATCGGTTGTTTAATTGCATGGGCGATATGGTTTGTTATGTTTATTCAGTTGCTTATAGACAGACATAAAAGAGAAAGTTAATTTATAGAGGAATAGAATGTTTTCGAGGTGAAAATACCGTTAATTTGTTTTAGACATACGATGTCTGGTTGAAAATTAGCGAATTCTCGTTTTATGTCGTGGTAATTTTGGTGAATATTGGTAAGCTGTAAGTGGAAGAGAGGTAGAGACATGGATACAAAAAAGATTGGAACTTTTTTAAAGCAATGTCGTAAAGAAAAGAATCTTACACAAGAGCAGCTTGCTGAGAAGTTTGAGGTATCTGCAAGAACAGTTTCCAGATGGGAAACAGGAACAAATATGCCAGATCTTGCTATACTTGTTCAACTTGCTGAGTATTACGATGTTGAGATGAGAGAGCTCCTGGATGGAGAAAGGAGCCAGACTATGAATAAAGAGATGAAAGAAACACTGGACAAAGTTGCGGTGTATGAAGAATGGGTGAAACAAAAAGCATTAAAGACTGGAAATCTTGCATTTGCATCAATGTTTGTGATTAGTGTGTTAGCGATTATTATTCAGATGTTATTAACGGTGGATATTCGCTTGGTTTTAGGAGAGACTGCAACTGCCTTAGCAGGAGGAATCTTGTATGCATCTATTATGGTGTATAATGGAATATGGGATAAATGTTTGCTCCAAAGTGCTACTATATGGCGAGATTTTCTCACCAGTGTGATATGTGCAGGGATTTTTACAGTCATCTATGGTATATGTTTATTTAGAATGGGAGCTACAGAAACACAGATAACACGATTAGCATTGGGATTCTTGATTGGTATTACTATTGTGGCATTTATTATTCTTAGGCTCTTAGCATTTATTAATCGAAAAAGAAACCAGAACTCATCAAATGCCCAGGAGAGAAAAGAAACTTCCCCATCTAAGACAGAATGGACAAAAATTTATAATGCACAGAATACAGTAGAGACAGAACAACTTGTAGAAATGTTAAAGCAAAATGGAATAGCAGCTTTTTCTCAGGAAGCAGGTGCGAATGTTGCAATGCATGGGGCACCAGGATTTGGAATATATGGTGTGGATATATTTGTGAAAACCGATGATGCAGAGAAGGCAGTACAGTTGATCAAGGAGATTAATAACCAAGAATGAAGAAAATTTTTGACATTTTCACACATGCGTGCTAATATGATTATAGAAAAAGAGTGCTACCGATAGACGGTTAGTCCACATACTTAATTGATTAAAAATAACCGTTCAGTTTGCGAGGCTGGGGCGGTTATTTTTGTGTCTTGTTATTATCTTTGCCGAATGTGTATCCGGCACAAAAGCAGGTGATGCCGAAGCTCACGACTGCAATAAAGTCCACAATACTCATTGGCTTAGCCCTCCTTTCCAGTGGATTCTCTTTCGAGTTTCTATGTAATCAGAGGGTCACAGTCCCTCTGCTGAAGGACTAACCGCCTACCGTTATGGTAGCACCCATATTTCTGGTTTTTTTCTGTGTGCTTTCATTTCTATTTTACATTTCGGTTCAGTTATAAAAACAGCTGGTAAATGGATGGTACTTCATATAATAAATTTCCAGAAAGATTCCCGTGACTCTATTTTGACCTTGTTTTTTCGATTATGAGAATATATGAGAATAGAACAGTTGAAAAAGAATTCAATAACAGAGCTTGCTTTGCTAACAAATATATTGAATGACGGCCTGTTTCGGTATTTTAATATGGCATATTTCAAAAAGCCTGCTTGCAGTATTGCCATAGGACTTCAAGATACATGGGGTACTCCCGCTTTAAAAGCAGAAAGAAAGAAATATGTGCAACGCATTAGAAGAATTGGTAAATGAAGGCGTGGAAAGGGGCAGGCAAGAAGGAATCTCCGTCAATATTAAGGTATGCAAAAGATTTAATATGAGTAAGATAGATGTGATTCAGGGTATAATGAAAGACTTCTCAGTATCCGAAAAAGAAGCAAGAGAGTATGTGGAAATGTACTGGTAGAATAAATTTACACAAATAAGAGAAAAAGTAACTATATCTTTACATCATACAAAATTTGTGCAGGGGGCTGTCGGTAAATAAATAGACAGCCTCCATTTTTGTGCGCTGTATTACATATTCCCCAGAAGCATGCTGTTTAGCAGGTGAAGACCTGTGGCAGTACGAAAAATTTTCTGGAAAGCGTTTTCAATCATTTTTTTGCAGCTGATATAGCCTCCGGCAGGATTGCAGAGGTGCGCAGGAGAAGTATGTCATGCAATTGCATGACGCGCACCTCGCAGCAAGAATGCCGAGGCATTCTTGAATATCATAAAATCACTTGAAGTAGAAGAGAGATACACTATAAGACAAATATAAGACGAGTGAGAACAGGGATCCTGCGGATGGCGCAGGATTTTTAGGAAATTTGCTATGAAGAAAAGATTAAGCAATATAGATTTATAATTCGCAAAAAATACAAGGCCTTTTATGTAACCAAAGTGTACATGTTCCGAAAAAATGTATTGCTGTCACGTTAACGTGGTAGGGTATGTTTTTGATGCGGAGAAAGGAAAGGCCGTAATGAAAAAAGTAAATGAAGTAAGCAGACTAGCTGGTGTAAGCAGGAGAACACTTCAGTATTATGACGATGAGGGGGTGATTAAAGTGAAAAGAACGAAAAATAATTATCGTATGTATGATCAGATGGCATTAAGGAAATTATGGGAACTTATGATATATAAAGAAATGGGATGGGATTTAAAGTGTATCAAACAGATTTTACGAATGACCGAAGATAAGCGAGATAAGTGGATGTACTTAAAAATTCGGAAAAATAGAAATGAGATTTTAAAATTACAGCAACAAAACGAATTTATTATGTGGATAGCTGAAAATGGCATGCCGCCAATACCAGAGGAAAACAACGATAAAACTTATTTGGAGCAGATTAGTTTATTGAAAAATCGTGTTAGCTCAAGAAGGAATGAAAATTATATAAGCGATATAAATCAATTGAGAAAAAGACTTGATGAAGCATATCAGCAGCTTCAGTTAGGACAACTTCGATATGCAATATATGATACGGAACAGGTAATGAAGAAAGCCATGAAAATGCTAATTGAATGGGGCAATGGTGAGGAATGGGATGAAGACAATTTGATGACAAATATTAAAATATGCGAAAGGAGGAAGGAATTTGGAATGGAGTCTGGAATGATTCAAAAACTTAACAAGGTAAGATGTATATGTGAATATGCCAAAGAAATTTTTGAGGCAGATAAGTTGTTGGATTATGATAAGGTACGGTTTGCAATTATGCAGACAAAAGATCTACTGAATTATATTGAAAAGAAAATAACAGTATAAAAATATCGGAGCGTGCAGATAAGATAATAAAGAAAAAACACAGTTAAGCAGATTCGACAGGCTGCTTAACTGTGTACATGATGATAAAAAATTATTAAATAATAGGATGGAAATCAAATAATGTATTTACATCGCAATTCAGTATCTGACAGCAGGCCAACAGAAAAGATACGGTAGGATTTTGGGTACCTTTCTCAATACGGTTATAAGAATAGATGGAGATATCTAAGCCATATATTTGAAGTCTGGCAACCATGTCAGTCTGCTTGATTTTCATTGCCTTGCGCAGTACAGATATATTTTTTCCAATGTTAATATCTTTTACTTGAATAATTCGATCAATACTTTCTGCATTTTTCATAATTGCACCTCTTTGAAATATTGTAGACAGGATTGATGAAAAATAATTGCACGAGAATGCAATGAGTGATATTATAAAATAAACTACGCAAAGTATCTTTTATTAACAAATGTGCGTATGGTTTAACGGGATTTTAATTGGAAAGAAGGAATTGACATGGAGAAAAAATGCCCGGTATGTGGCGCTGCTATGGAGGAAGACATGTGCAGCTATTGTGGATACACGGAGAAGGAGAACATACAGGAATCTGTTTACTCGGAAAAACTACCAGAAAATGAAATAACATATGGAATCAGCCAGAAAAATAAAACGACAGCATTGCTGCTATGCATATTCCTGGGAGGGCTTGGAGTACATAGGTTTTATGTTGGAAAAGCAGGAACTGGAGTTCTTTATTTATGTACTGGAGGGGTACTGGGTATAGGGTGGATTATAGATATTGTACGCATAGCGACAGGATCTTTCAGAGACGAATTTGATTTGCTTTTACAATAATAGGGGGAAACTATGGGATTTTGGGATACTATAAAAGATCAGTTTCTGGATGTGATCGAATATGAGGATGAAAGCAATAAGCTTTTGGTCATGAAATTCAATCGGGAAAGTGGAAATAATGAATTAAAGCAAGGATCGAAGGTGATTGTAAGGGAAAGTCAGTGCGCTGTATTCCTAAAAGGTGGTAAGCTGGCAGATATTCTTACACCAGGGACATATTCATTAAATACAGAGAATTTTCCGGTATTAACAAAATTGAAAGCCTTTCCTTATTTATTTGTGTCACCAGTGATCGCAGATGTGTATTTTGTTAGTACACGTCAGTTTATTGATAATAAATGGATCACAAAAACACCAATTTTGAAAAGAGATAAGGATTTTCAGGTTGCTCGAATTAGAGCCACTGGAAAGTTTGCATTCAAGATCAAAGATGTATCACTTTTTATGAAAGAAATATTTGGAACAAGAGGAATTGTGATGACCTTTGATATTATTGAATATTTGTCCTCAATGGTAACAGAAATATTTGCAGATACAATTGGCAAGGCTGAGGTATCTGTTTTAGAATTAGCGGCAGACTATCGGAAATTAGCGTCTGATATGCAGGACAAGCTAAACGAGCAGATGAAAGAAACCGGAATTCTATTTAATAACGTAATTATTGAAAGCATTTCTCTTCCAGAAACGGTTGAAAAATTGATAGATGAACAATCTGGAATTGGGATTACAAAAAATGATATGGACTCTTTTATGCAATATCAAACCGCCAGGGCTATGAGAGATGCAGTGAAACAGGAAGGAGGTCTGGCTGGATTGGGGGCAGGAGTTGCATTTGGCAATACGATAGTAAAAAATGTTCAAGATATGACAGGTCGAAACAGTGAGACAAAAAGCAGGGTAGATTTATTGCGAGAACTAAAAAGTCTGCTGGACGACAACATTCTGACCCAGGAAGAATTTGAAATAGAAAAAAAACGTATTTTGAACGCAGATCGCGAAGCGACTGCGTTCATGAGCAAGTAGCGAAGCGGATTGCGAATGCCCGCTTTACTAATGAAAAGTAATAATTTTAAGTAATCAAAGGGAGGAACGGAATATGTCTAAGAAACAAAAAATGGTATTATGTAGGAATTGTAATACACCAATTCCCAAAAAGGCAAAGATTTGCCCATCATGCGGGGCACGGAATAAGAAACCCTTTTATAAGCATTTTTGGTTTTTTGTATTAATTCTTGTGGTTGCAATCGGGGGATATACAAAATTAAATAACTTAAAAGAAGAGAAATTTGATTGGGAGGAAATACAGTTATGTGATCAATTACCTAAACCAAAATCAAAAACAGGAGAGATCATCAGTAACAGTAGTGATGGCTTCAAACTGGAAGTGAATAAGGTTAAGGGAAGTGATTATAAAAAATATATTGAACAATGTCAGGATATGGGCTATACCATAGACATTAATACATCAGGAAATGATTTTACTGCATTTGATGAAAATGGATATGAGGTGGAGTTACATCTTTATGATGATACAATGCGAATAGAATTATCTGCACCGATCGAAATGGGAAATCTGAATTGGCCTAAGAGTGAAATTGCAAATTTACTTCCAATGCCCGCATCTACTATTGGTAAGGTGACCAGAGATGATACAACAGGCTGCTATATTTATGTTGGCGAAACTTCCATTGATGATTTTGGTACTTATGAGGACCAATGCGCAGAAAAAGGATTTTCTGTTGATTATGAGAAGGGGGATAGATATTATACAGCAGATGATGCAGCTGGAAATAGTTTATCTCTGACTTATGTGGGAAATAATGTAATGACCATTGAACTTAATAAAGCCAGCGAAACACATGCTACTGATACAACAGATCAGGTAACTTCAGCACCTGAGCAAGCATCAGATGTTACGATTGAAACTGAGCAAGAAACAGAAGCAGATAATTCGAATTCTCAGGATAGTGCAGAGCTGGTGGATGGAATGCATTCTGATTTTAAGCAGGCAATGGACAGCTATGAAGAATTTATGAACCAATATTGTGACTTTATGGATAAGTATGAAAAGTCCAATGGAGCAGATCCAACATTGGTAATTGAATATGCAGATTATGTAGCAAAGTATGCACAGGCAATGAAAGATTTTGAGGCATGGGAGAGTAAGAACTTAAATGCAACAGAAGCAGCATATTATCTGGATGTACAAACACGCATTAATCAAAAACTGGCAAAATTTATTCAGTAAAAATAGTATAGGTTTTATAAATTTCCTCCATATCAGCTTGGAAAATATGTTATACTCTATCATAAGAAAGAGGAATGACTGTCCTAATATCATGGACAGCCATTTTCTGTGACAGAATAAAGAAAGATGAGGATGAGGAGATATGAACCGATATACAGATTACATCATGGAGACAGCGAAGAGACTGCTGGCGATACCAAGCCCAAGTGGATTTACCCACATGGCAGCAGACTTTGTGAAGCAAGAGCTGGAAGAAATGGGATATTCCCCGGAGCTTACCAATAAAGGCGCTGTCAGGGTGAATCTTGGAGGAAAAACAAAGGATAACAGCATTATGCTGGCAGCTCATATGGACACATTGGGAGCTATGGTTACAGAGATCAAAAGTAATGGAAGGCTGAAGCTGACTAATGTGGGAGGAATGAATGCGAATAATGCAGAAGCAGAGAACTGCAGAGTTTTTACAAGGAACGGAAGTCAATATGACGCAACATTTCAGCTGACGGACGCTTCTATCCATGTAAATGGTGAATACAGCGATACAAAGCGTACTTATGACACAATGGAGGCCATTTTGGATGAACTGGTACATTCCAAAGAGGATGTGGAAAAGCTGGGTGTAATGCCAGGGGATTTTGTATGTTTTGATCCTAGAACCAAAGTGACAGACAGTGGATTTATCAAGAGTCGCTTCCTAGATGATAAATTCAGTACAGCTATCCTTTTGGGGTTCGCAAAATATTTGAAGGAAGAGAATGTATTGCCGGAAAGAACGGTATATCTGCTGATTACGTCTTATGAAGAAGTAGGACATGGCGGATGCGCTTCCATTCCAGAGGATGTTACAGAGATGATTTCTGTAGATATGGGCTGCGTGGGAGAAGGGCTTGGCTGTGATGAGACTATGGTTTCCATCTGCGCTAAGGATAGTGTAGGACCTTATGATTATCAGGTGGTTACTGGCCTTGTTAATGCCGCAAAAGCCCATCAGATCAATTTTGCTGTTGATGTGTACCCACATTATGGGTCTGATGTAGATGCGGCTTTAAAGGCCGGCTACGATCTGAAACATGGCCTGATCGGACCGGGAGTATATGCGTCCCATGGATATGAGCGTTCCCACAGAAAAGGGGCTGAGAATACATTAAAGCTTCTTACCGCGTATTTATTGTAAAAGGCTATAAACCAATATAAAGATGCTGGATCCCTGGCATCATATCAATAAAAAAGTCCCCGGAGTAGTTTTCTGGTCTGATATATCGCTGACCAGAAAGTTGCTTCCAGGGATTTTTATAATATAATATTTATTTTATAATCTGATTCAGGATCAGTCGTCTTCCATTACTTCTTTTTTAGAAGATTCAAACTGATAATCATTGCCAGGAAGGATGGCGTTTAATGCAATACCAGCGATTGCTGCGAGAGCAAGTCCTGTCAGGGTGATGTGTGCACCTGCAACAGTAAAGGCAAGACCATTAGAGAAGCCAAGGCCGCAGACAAGGATCACTGCTGTGATCACCAGGTTACGTGATTTGGTCAGGTCCACCTTATTCTCTACCACATTACGAATACCCACTGCTGAGATCATTCCGTAAAGGATGAAGCTGATGCCACCGATGATAGCAGACGGAAGGGAGCCAATGAGCTCTGAAACCTTTGGAATAAAACTGAGGATCACTGCGTATATGGCTGCCAGACGGATGACCTTTGGATCATACACACGGCTGAGCGCAAGAACACTGGTATTCTCTCCGTAAGTAGTATTAGCAGGACCGCCTACAAAGCCTGCCAGGGCAGTTGCAAGACCGTCTCCAAGGAGTGTACGGTGAAGTCCTGGATCCTCGATGTAGTTGCGGTTTACAGTAGCAGAAATAGCTGAAATATCACCTACGTGTTCCATCATGGAAGCAATGGCAATCGGTGCCATAGCAAGGATTGAGGTCAGGTTAAATTTGCAAAGAAAGAATTTTGGTACACCTACAATAGGAGCAGATGCAACACCTGCAAAGCTGAGAATAGCACTTCCGTCTGCATTGGTCATTCCGCATGCATTCATGATCAGGGCAGCGATGTAAGAAACAATGATACCCATCAGAATAGGGATAATACGGAACATTCCAACACCCCAGATATTAAAGAAGATAATGGTGGCAAGTGCGATTAATGCAAGGATCCAGTTCTGGGATGCGTTGTTGATAGCAGAAGGAGTGAGGCTAAGTCCGATACAGATGATGATTGGTCCTGTAACAACCGGTGGAAGGTAACGCATAACACGTTTAACGCCGATCAGCTTGATGATCAGTGCAAGCACAAGGTAAAGAAGACCTGCAACAACTACGCCGCCACATGCATAAGGAAGCTTTTCACCATAGCTCATATTTTTGAAAATACCGGTATCAAGCTCTGCAACTGTGGAAAAGCCTCCAAGAAATGCGAAAGATGAGCCAAGAAAAGCGGGAACCTTCATCTTTGTAAGAACGTGGAATAAAAGAGTACCGAAACCTGCACAGAAAAGAGTAACCTGAACAGTAAGTCCTTCTCCGTGGAAGTAGTTATTCACCAGGATGGGTACCACAATGGTGGCGCCAAACATAGCGAACATGTGCTGAAGTCCCAGGATAAGCATCTGGGGGATACCAAGCTTTCTGGCATCGTAGATTCCTTCGATTCTGAATTTCATAAATCCTCCTATCTGCCCTGTATATGGGCATAAAGGTACAGAGAAAAGCCATAATATATGTATGGCAATCTGTCCTTCCTTATAAAGTATGATGCGTCTGCCGCCGGACAGGCCTACGGCAACTGTGTGTATTATAAAGGATACGGCAATATTTTACAATGATTGACTTTATATGAAAAGTGAGGTAAGATTTTATCAGTATTCCCAAGACAATGTACAGCTGCAAGAGGAGCTGTACCGGATAAAACCATGGAGGTAAAACAGAGAAAATGGAGAACGTATTTATTATGGATCACCCGCTGATCCAACACAAGATTTCGATTATCCGCAATAAAAATACAGGAACAAATGAGTTCCGTAAGCTGATCGAAGAGATTGCTATCCTGATGGGATATGAAGCACTTCGTGATCTTCCTCTGGAGGACGTTACGGTTGAAACCCCTATTGAGACATGTCAGTCTCCGATGATCTCCGGCAAGAAGCTGGCAGTTGTACCTGTACTTCGTGCAGGCCTTGGGATGGTAAATGGCATCACAACGCTTGTCCCATCTGCAAAGATCGGTCATATTGGACTTTATCGTGATCCTGTGACTCATGAGCCTCACGAATATTACTGCAAGCTTCCGGATCCTATTGAGCAGAGACAGATCGTTCTGGTAGATCCTATGCTTGCCACAGGCGGTTCTGCAGTGGCAGCCGTTGACTTTATCAAACAGCATGGTGGAAAGAATATTAAATGCATGTTTATTATCGCAGCTCCGGAGGGAATGGAAAGGCTTCACAAAGCACATCCGGATGTGCAGATATATATTGGGCATCTTGATCGTGAACTTAATGAGAATGCTTATATCTGCCCGGGACTGGGAGATGCGGGAGATCGTATTTTCGGAACTAAATAAGAGTGCTTATAACTGTTCAGTATTTTTACAGTTGCGAGCAATTAATAAAAAAGGACTGGAGCACATCCAGGATCTCAGGTCATATACGAACCTGAGATCCACAGTGCATCCAGTCCTTTATGTATTATCGAAAAAACTAGAGCATATTATAAGGTGTCTCTGCGCTTGATGTATCCAGGGTTACCAACTGGTGCAATGATCTCCTTTTCACGGATCAGTCTGGCATGCTTGTCAACTACAAAATTCTCAAGATGAACATCCTGACCGATCAGTGTGTCTGCAAGGATAATACTGTTTTTGATAACAGCTCCTTTTTTGATCACGCAGCCACGTCCAATAATGGAATTCTCTACAGTACCCTCAATCAGACAGCCGTTGGATACTATGGAATTGCGAATGTCTGCACCATCCATATAGTGGGTAGGGCAGGAGTTATTGGTACGGGTATAAATTGGCCATCCTTCACCGAAAAGGTTCTGGGCCTCTTTAATGTTGATCAGAGCCATATTAGCATCATAATAGCTGCGGAAATCTGTGATAGGTGCAAAGAAGCCTTTGTGAGGGATACCACGTACATCCAGATCCATGCCTTCGATCTGACCTGTGCATGCTGCATTTACAATGTCCAACAAAGAGAACATGGAAGAGTAGGCAGCCGCCTTTTTGACCAGGCTGACGAAAAGGTCTTTTTTCATAATATAGGTATCCATGAAAATATTACGGTTCTTTGCTGTTCCAGGATTAGGCTCAATGGAAAGCACACCCTTCTGACGGTTCAGATTCACGATGTTGCAGTGAAGACAGGATTCCTTGGCATTGTCAATGGTATGATACAGCAGGGTAATATCTGCTCCTGAAGAAATATGACTGCCGATCAGAGTGTCAAAATCCTGTGAATAAACCATGTAATTGGGAAGGATCACTACGTAAGGGTGATGCATCTTCTCAATGCTCTCCATATTCTCAATATAAGCTGCAATATCTGTATTATATACATCTCTCCAGGATCTGGCACCTGAAAAAAGAAGCTGCAGATGACCGCTTTTGGAGTTGATGTTGTAGTGACGACCAGTGCCAACATGTTCGATCAGGGAACGGGGCTTATTATTATCCATGTATACCTGGATCCGGTCGATATCACTGTTGCTAAGATTGGAGATCGGAAAGTCGATCACACGGTATCTTCCAAGGAAAGAGAAGGCACCGATCGGACGAAAATCCTGAAGTCCTTCTACAAGGATGTTGCGAGGTGATGAGTTTACAATGCCAAATGCGCTATACATATTATTCAGCCCCCTTTACACGTTGTGCAACAAGCTCGATGTGCTCGCTGTCTGCACTGCCTGCCACAGCATTCTTACCAATGTGGATATTGTCGGCAACAAGGGCACGCTGCACCACTGCGCCTTCTTCTACAACAACGCCTGGCATAAGTACGCTGTCGATCACCTTTGCTCCGGGACGTACTTTGGAGCCTGTGAATAGAACAGAATTTTTAACTTCCCCTTCTACAATACAACCCTGAGTGATGTATGCATTGGTTACACTGGCCTCCGGACCGATATACTGAGGCAGGGTGGTTACATCTTCGGTATAGATCTTCCAGGTAGGGTCATTAAGATCCAGCTCATTGTTCGGGCTGAGAAGATCCATGTTTGCTTCCCAAAGGGAATCGATGGTACCAACATCCTTCCAGTAGCCTTTGAAGCGATAAGCAAACAGGCGCTTTCCGTCGTTTAACATGGTGGGGATGATATCTTTACCGAAGTCGTGGCTGGAATCCGGATTCTTCATATCTGCAAGCAGCATTTTGCGGAGCAGCTTCCAGTTAAAAATATAAATACCCATGGAAGCAAGATTGCTCTTCGGCTCTGCCGGCTTTTCTTCAAATTCTACGATCTGGTCAGTTTCGCCATCTGTATTCATAATACCGAAGCGACTTGCTTCTTTAATAGGAACTTCAATCACTGCGATAGTGGCATCAGCCTTGCTTGCTTTGTGGAAGGCAAGCATCTGAGCATAATTCATTTTATAAATATGATCTCCGGACAGAATGAGAAGATATTCTGGAGATCTGGAATCAATAAAGTCAATATTCTGGGAAATGGCATCTGCGGTACCCCGGTAAACATCAAGTCCTACATCTGCTTTTTCACGAGGCGGCAGTACATAAACACCACTGTCTTTGGCATCAAGTCCCCAGCGTCCTCCTGCTGCTACATAACTGTTCAACAGAATGGATTCATACTGGGTCAGAACGCCTACAACATCAATACCACTGTTGGCACAATTACTGAGAGGAAAATCTACAATACGGTACTTTCCACCATAGGAAACTGCCGGCTTTGCCACTTTGTTGGTAAGCTCGTGGAGACGGCTTCCCCGCCCTCCGGCCAGGATCATCGCTAACATGCTGTTTTGCTTCATAGTGAGCCCTCACTTTCATTTCTTGGATGCTTTTATGAATATAAAAAACAATATTCTTAAGTATATTATACATATTATTGGTGCAGATTTCCATATTTTTGTGCAAAAAATATATAAAATTTGAGAAAAATTGATTACATATCCTGAAGACTGCGGAGGGCCTGGATGTCTTCTTCAGATACCTTAAGGTTAGTGGTAAAATTTTTGCCATCAGGAGTATTGATCTGAACCTCGATAATAGAACCTGCCTGGATCCCATGCTGCTGTACAGCAGCCATAAACTGCGGAAATTTGGGATGACGTTGGGTAAATCCATCCCAGGCGTTTTTGAATTGCATCATTTTTAGTGGATTAAATGCCATAATAAAAATCCTTTCTGAATGATTGTAAATAATTGTTTAAAGGGTAAGAATTACAGGTGCCATGTTTTTAGCTGTTTCCATGGAGTGGCGGATCAGCTTTTGAAAGGTATCGGCATCCTTCAGAACTGTGGGTTTAAGTTCCAGAAAATAAACATTCTCTTTGGGAATATCTCCGGAAGAAGGAAGAACCCCACAGAAGCGAGTGTCTTTGTCCATAAAAGACTGGTATACAGAAGTATCTGTGCCGGAAGGGGCAATACCATATACCCGGAATTTGGGCATGTCCTGAAGCAAGATGCTTTCCATACACTTGGTAAGCTGCTCAGCTGAACTGCTTAAATGGAGTGCAATAGTAAGAATATGATCCTGGGTCAGCAGCAGATAATCATAATACCATTTAAAAACAGGAGGATAGTCCTTCAGAGGCAGAATATCCAGGCTGCGGGCAAATTCTGTAGTGGAGGAGACAATGCTTTCCTGTACTTCCGGGACATTCCTGTATTTACGGTACCAGATAAAAAGGTCTGTCAGTTCCCGGTTCAGGATTTCTGCAAGAGCAGCACCGGTAATATTGTACTTTTGGCATTGTTTCCGGATCAAGGCAAAAGAGCGGAACTGGCACTGGAAATTACGTGCTCTGTTTCCTACCAGGGACTGGCTGTTGTTGATCCTGTATTTTACAAGCCGGTCTTTGGTAAATACCACCCTGTCTGCCGCAAGGGATACTTCGTTAAAGAAGGAACGGTCATTTACACAGATAAAGTCATTAAACCAGAGACGATGCTCCAGAAGGAACTGTCTTTTGTAAATTCCATTCCAGGGAACAACACTTACATGGCTGAAGGCACTGGGATTCTGTGAAAAACTGACTGCTTTGCCATAATAATTTTCCGGAAGGCCGGAAAAACGAAGGATGGCGGTAGAGGAAATCTGGCCGGTGGCGTTATCAAAACAGCGGCTTTTTCCTTTGACCATATCTGCATCCATTTCTTTGGCAAGCTGATAATAACGGCGATATGCACCTTTTTCCACAATGTCATCAGAATCCAGGAAATGCACATATTCACCGGTAGCAGCAACCAGACCCGTATTACGGCAGGAGCCTGCATACATGGTCATAGGGTGGCGGATCAGCATCACACGGGAATCCTTGTGTGTGTAATTAGTGATGATCTGGGCTGACTGGTCAGTGGAATCGTCATCCACACAGATCACCTGCAGATCTGTAAGATCCTGAGAAAGTACACTGTCCAGACATGCCGGCAAATAGGGTGCAGCGTTATGGACAGGGATGATTACACTTAATTTCATAATTGTCTATTATCTCCATACAGAAACAGTGATTGAAAAATATTGGCAAATGTGAGTATATCAGCTGGGAGTCAATCCCCCAGCTGATATAGCCTCCGGCAGGATTGCAGAGGTGCGCAGGAGAAGTATGTCATGCAATTGCATGACGCGCACCTCGCAGCAAGAATGCCGAGGCATTCTTGAATGAACAGTTACCAATATTGCATGTCAAAAACAGTCCTTTTTATTGTACTGTACGGCGCCCTACAGAATCGTAGATAATGCCGGTGTTTTTAAAGTTATGGGAAGGGTAGCAGTTACGTCCGTCCAGGATGATAGGGTGGGTCATAAGCTCTTTGTAGCGGAGGATATCAAAGTCCCGGATCTGAGCCCATTCAGTAAAAATAAAGCAGATATCCGCATCCTTTAAGGTCTCCTCAATGGAAGAACAGTAGGTGATCTCATCCGGATAGTATTTCTTAAAATTCGGAATACCGATGGGATCCCAGGCAAATATCCTGGCTCCGTCATCCAGCATGATGGGGATGTTGATCAGGGAAGGCGCTTCCCGCAGATCATCTGTGTCCGGTTTAAAAGTCAGCCCCAGAACGGCTACCTTCAGTCCTTCAAGGGAATCATAGTATTTGTGGCTCTTTTTAAGAAGCTTCATTTTCTGGATGTCATTTACTTCAATAGCGGCTTTAACCGTTTTCAGTTCTTTTTCATAATAATTGGAAACCCAGTGAAGAGCTTTGGTATCCTTTGGGAAACAAGAGCCGCCATAGCCGATCCCTGCCTTCAGGAATCTGTTGCCAATGCGTGGATCCAGGCCCATACCCTTTGCCACATCTTCAATATTGGCATCCAGAAGTTCGCAAAGGTTTGCAATTTCATTGATATATGAAATCTTTAGTGCAAGAAAATCGTTGGATGCGTATTTTACCATTTCTGCACTTCTGCGGTCTGTAAATACAAAAGGCTGATGAAATTCCTGATAAACTTCCTTCATGCGATCACGTGCCCAGTCAGATTCTACTCCGATGACAATGCGGGAAGCATGGAGAGTGTCTTTTACAGCAGTGCCCTGGGAAAGAAATTCCGGGTTTGAGGCGATTTCCACACGGATGGGAGACAGCCCCAGCTTGCTTCTTCTGGCAGTGATCTGCTGGGTCAGCCGCTTTTCGATTTTGTCGTTGGTACCGATAGGAACTGTGGATTTGATCACAACTACACAATCAGTATCCAGGGTCTGGGCAATCTGGTCGATCACTGTATATACATATTTCAGGTTCGCAGAGCCATCCTTTTTTTCTGGGGTTCCAACACCTACAAAAATGGCCTGGGCATCCTGATAGGCACTGGCATAATCCGTAGTATAGGAAAGCCGTTCTTTATTTTTCTGCATCAAAGGCTCCAGATCTGGTTCGTAGATAGGGGATATCCCCTGCTTCATCAGTTGGATTTTATGTTCGTCAACATCTACACAGGTTACATGATGGCCTGCGTTGGCCAGGGCAACTCCTGTCACAAGGCCTACATAGCCTGTACCTGCAACTGCTATTTTCATATTATTTGCCTGCCGCATTTTGCGGTCCTTTCGTGGATTTTTATATTAGCTGGGAGATGACTCCCACCTCTATAGGTGATGAGAAACAAGCTGGTATCAGTGGTGGGAGTCAATCCCCCAGCTGATATAGCCTCCGGCAGGATTGCAGAGGTGCGCAGGAGAAATATGTCATGCAATTGCATGACGCGCACCTCGCAGCAAGAATGCCGAGGCATTCTTGAATTAAAATGTCACCGCCAAAGGGAATGGAAGTACATCTTGACAAGTAACTGTAGGAATGTAGAACAGTTACGATCTAAAAAGGGTAGCACATTTAAGATGTGTTGTAAAGTTACCCTGTTCCCGGTTCTTTTCCTGCCAGTCGATGGGCAAAGACAGTCTGGCAGCGTTTGGCAAAGGAGACATCTGCCCCCAGCGTTTTTAAGTTACAGTTTACATTTGGGGCAGCAGCTGCACAAAATGCAATGGTCTGCAGATTGTCTGTGGCCTGGATAAATACCTGGTCAAAGGAAACAGGACCGAAATAACGGGTGTATGCCTGTTTTCCCAGGCGGAGCATCCTGCCGGTAGGGTAAATAGAGGCCAGCCCCAGCCGGGTAATAAAGAAGCTGGATATTTTCCAGAAAAGGCTTCTGGCTGGATTCATCCGAAGAGGAAGATACCAGATGTCCGGAAAATGGATATTCAGATATGCTTCTGCCTTAGGATCCTGAAGTACATTATAGGAAAGCCAAACCTGAGCATCCGGATGCTGGGATATAAAGCTGCTCAATTGATCCATTTGTTCAGAGGATATTTTGCGGCCGGTAAACCACAGGATATGCTCCTTTATGGATGGGACAGTCGTATCATTCTGTGATAAATCACCGGATCCGGGATGACTGGACAATTCCCGGGATTCAGGCATTTTTGCTGCCTGTAACATATCAGAAGCGAAAGCATCCGATACTGACAAAGTGGCCTGAAGCTGGCGGATCAGCGCAGGTGCATTGGTACAAGCCGGGACAAATTGCAAGGCTTTTTGCAGGGAAGACGACAATGGATATGGATCATCTTCAGGTAAAAAACGGAGAACGGATGTTGGCAAATTACAGTCTGCCATCAGAATGCTGCAGTAATCGGTGATCAATACATCACAGGACCGGATAAGATCTGTAATGGAATACTGGATCGGCAAAAGGCGTATATGTTTGAAACTGCTGCAATCCACCTGGTATCCGGGAGGAGGAGCCAGATACAGGATCTGCTTGTCCGTTAAGTCATTGTCCAGCTGATATAAAGCATCAGTGAAGCTTCTTACATAGTGAAAGGTCTGTTTTCGGTCTTTTCCTGCAAACAAAGGACAGCAGAACAGCAGTTTTGTATCTGCTGCCAGTCCTTCATTCTGACGAAAGATATCAGCCTCCGTAAATATGGGAAGAGAAGGATCCACTGGTGTCCACAGTTCTTTCAATAAATATGTGGAAAGAGCAGCATTATCTGTGGAAAAGTAAGTATCTGTGTGGCAGATCCCCGCTATCATGGTGTGCTCCATATAATTTTCCAGTATATCTTTGTTTGGGAAAACAATAAGATCACAGGTAAACATGGTATGCTGCCATTTGGCCAGATCATGTCTGGAAGTCAGGCAGTTGGCACTGGTAACAGGAATCAGGCTTTCCGTACAAAGAAGGATATGCCTCTGTTTTGTACCCTTATGGAAATACCAGGGAAGAGGTTGGTCTGTGATCAGCCTGCCGCATTGCGCAAGGGCAATCCCATAATCTTCAGAGTCAGGGGAAATCAAGGTAACACAGGAGGTATCCAGCTGATAGGACTGGCTCAGTCTCTGCCATACAGGACGTGCTTTGGCGGTAAGGGAAAGAAAGACCCGGGTTCCTTTCGCAAAGCTGCCGGAAAGCAGGGTAAGGAAAAGCGGATGGATATCCTGCCCATCCATGGATTCCAGGAAAATATAGCCAGGTTCAGGCAAAACCCTGGTATTGGAAGCCAGATAGGATTCTTTTGCAGGCTGTTCCTGATCAATCAGTCTATCTTCACTGAAAATATAAGCGTTATTATGACCTGCCTTGTAATCTTTCAGCCATGCCTTTTGCTGGTTCGGGGACATTCCGTCACAGGTGTTCACAAAATGAAGCATTTCCTTGCGGGAACCGTAAAGATAAAGCAACTGGAACAAGTGATCCGGAAGTGCGTATTTTACATAATGATTATTCTGCCAATCTGGCAGAAAGGCATCTATATAATCAAAAAGCTGGTTGATAAGATCAAGCTTCAGATCCTTTTTTTCGGTTTCATAGTTGGTGAGAAGCTTCCAGAAACGGAAAAAAAAGTGCCGGATGGTGATGAAATCAATCTCGGTTCTGTAGGTTTCAAGAAAGCCCAGGGAATTCATGCAGTCTTTCAGGTAAATAACTGCTTTTTTAATATCGGCAGTGGCGGGGGTCAGGCTGCCGAGAAAACCAACATTTTTCCTGTAATTGTAAAGGCATTCATCTATTATTCCCACATTACGTGCTTTGGCAGCCAGAAGGTATGCCACCGGAAGATCTTCAAAACGGATTCCTTCCGGAAATGCCAGGCCTTCAAAAAGCTCTCTCCGGATCAGTTTGATCCATGGGTAGGGAGAAAGAATGGACATTTCATATGGCTTTTCGGAAAATGAAAAATTCTGGTTGTGATGACGCATGGGAAATGGAGTCTTTTTACCGGAACTCATATCTATGTTATAGTATGAAAATAACACAAGGTCATTGTCATCCTGAACCGCCTTGGTGTACAGCTGTTCACATGCGGAAGGCTGGATGAAGTCATCACTGTCTACAAACCATACATATTCACCATGGGATTTGGAAAAACCGTAATTGCGGGCATGGCTTACCCCATGGTTTGTGGTTGTGTAAACAAAAAGTTTGGAAGGATATTTTTCCTGGTAGGCTTGCAGGATAGCTGCGCTTGTATCGGTGCTTCCATCATTGACCGCTACGATCTCTAACTGATCCAGAGTCTGGTCAAGCAGGCTGTCCAGACATGCAGGAAGAAACTCTGCTACATTATAAACCGGCAGAATAATACTGACTTTAGGTGTGTTCATAAATTGCCCCCTGTTCCGTTGCTTTTTTTCCCAACATCATATAGTTCCTATTATAACGGTTATCGGTTGTTATCACAAGACCGCAACGGCACAGGATACAGGAAAATAGACTGGACGAAAGGATATATATTCGCTATAATACAAAGAATAACAGATGTCAGGACAAAAGACATCAATGAAAGCAAAAGAAACAGAAGAGGGATATCGTGAGTAAAAGAGAAGATTATAAACGGTTTATCGTGTTCTGCCTTGCAAGTCTGATCATTCTGGCACAGGCAGCAGTGTTTGCATATGTGTGGTATGATTTTTATAGGATCCGGATCGACGAGCCATTCTGGCGAAGAGGTAACTGGGTACTGATCGCAATTTATGCACTGATCAATACCATGTTTTCACGACTGTACGGTGGCCTGAAGGTTGGCTATCTGAAGAGGATCGATGTATTTTATTCACTAACATTGGCAACCATATGTACGAATGTGGTAGTATATTTTCAGATCACACTGATCAACCGCTGGTTTTTGGAAGTTAAGCCAATGATCAGCATGACGGTGGTTCAGCTGCTTCTGATCATTATATGGATCTGGGGATCCAGATATATTTATTCCAGGCTGTATCGGGCTAGGAAGCTTCTGGTGATCTACGGTAACAGGGATCCAGGTGATGATCTGATCCATAAGATGAATTCCAGACGTGACAAATATGATATCAGCGGTAAAGTTCATATTCGTGAAGGAGAAGAACGGATCCATCAGATGATGAAAGAGTATGAAGGCGTGATCATCTGGGATCTGCCATCTGCAGTGCGCAACCGTTATCTGAAATATTGCTTTGCCCATTCTATCAGATGTTATATGAGCCCTAAGATTTCTGATATTATTCTGATCGGTACAGACAGGATCCATTTGTTTGATACACCGCTTCTTATGTCAAGGAATATGGGATTGTCCGTGGAGCAGAGAGCTGCCAAAAGAATGTTGGATATTCTGGTGTCTGGTCTTGGCTTGCTCATCCTTTCGCCGATTATGCTGATCATTGCACTGATAGTGAAATTGTATGATCACGGCCCGGTGTTTTATACACAAAGCAGGCTTACCTGCGATGGGAAAGAATTTATGATCTACAAATTCCGCAGCATGCGGGTGGACTCTGAGAAAAATGGTGCACGTCTTGCTTCTAAGCACGATTCCAGGATCACACCGGTTGGGCATGTACTGAGGAATCTCCATCTGGATGAACTTCCCCAGCTGTTTAATGTATTTAAAGGGGATATGTCTTTGGTGGGACCAAGGCCGGAGCGTACAGAGATCATGCAGGAATATGAAAAGGAGATACCGGAGTTTTATTACCGCTTGAAAGTTAAGGCAGGACTTACCGGTTATGCCCAGGTTTACGGGAAGTACAATACAACCCCCTACGATAAGCTGAAGCTGGATCTGTTTTATATTGAGAATTATTCTTTTGTACTGGATATTAAGCTTTTATTCATGACTGTGAAGATCTTTTTTCAGAAGGAAGTATCCGAAGGTGTGGATGACAAGCAGAAGAATGCCCTTAAGGATTCAACAGATGAGAGGGGAAAAGAATGAGAATGCCTGAAGTATCTGTGGTCATGCCTGTATACAATGGAGAGAAATACATCCGTCAGGCTATAGAGTCTGTCTTCATTCAGGATGTATCCCTGGAATTGTTGGTAATCGATGACGGATCATGGGACGGTACAGCCGGGATTCTGAAAGAGTATGAAGGCAGGGAGAATTTTCGGTATTTTCGTAATTCATCCAATTTAGGAGCGGCAGGTTCCAGAAATCGTGGTGTAAGAGAAGCCAGAGGCAGATACATCGCTTTTCTCGATGCAGATGACTGGTGGGAAGAAGGTAAGCTTTCGGCACAGCTAAAGCAGCTGAAGAGTACAGGCCGGGTGTTATGTTCTACCGGACGCACTTTGATGGACTCTTCCGGTGCAGATACCGGTCGATACATTCCGGTAAAAGAAACTGTCACTTATCGGGATTTGTTAAGTCATAACAGTATTAACTGTTCGTCTGTTGTGGTAAAGAAAGAGGCTGCTTTAGAATTTCCCATGGAGCATGATGACAGCCATGAGGACTATATTACCTGGCTGAAGATTCTGAAGAAATATGGACCTGCAGTAGGAATCGACAGGCCCTACCTGAAATATCGCCTCTCTGAAGGAGGAAAATCCAGAAATAAGCTGAAATCCGCCAGAATGACTTACCATGTGTACCGTTATGTTGGGTATGGACCTGTGAAAAGCACCTGCTTTTTTATTTCTTATGCTTTGCACGGTCTATGGAAATACAGAAAAAAATAAGGTAACTGCGGGTAAAAACAGTTACCAAATATGTATTGTTGACCGGACAGCAGTCATCACTACGGATGGCTCTGTCCGGTTATTTTGGTGTCTTTTTCTCTGTCAGGTCTTTTTTGATCTGAGTGGTGGAAATCTCAGGGGTGCGAGGCAGATAGATTACATCACAGTAATCTTTCAGAAAATCAAATTTTCCTTCCCAGTCATCCCCCATTACAAAAGTATCGATATGATATTCCTTAACATCAGATATCTTCTGCTCCCAGTTCTCTTCCGGGATCACAAGGTCTACATAACGGATAGCTTCCAGAAGCTGCTTTCTTTTTTCATATGAAAAATAGCATTTCTTTTGCTTTTCGTTCCAGTTGAACTCATCTGTGGAAAGTCCCACAATCAGGTAATCGCCGTATTGCTTGGCACGTCGCAGCAAATTGATGTGGCCGTAATGCAGCAGGTCGAAGGTCCCATATGTAATTACTCTTTTCATAATCTGTCCTCACTGAATCAATTTCATGATGTCATTATATCATATGCCGGTGAAACTGCAAAGCAAACCACTGGCAGAAAGAAAAATGTAAAATATTATTCTATAATTTGTAAAAGTATGTTATTATTTTAGAGACATTGCAACTGTTCATTGCTTTTACAGTTACGGGACTTTTACATAAGGGGAATGATAAAAATGACAGAGAAACAAGAGCATCTGTTAAAGCTTTTTCAGGAGCTGGATCACATATGTCAAGAGAATGAGCTTCGGTATGTACTGGCAGAAGAGTCAACACTTGCTGCAGTAGGAAGAGCCGGATTTGCCGGTGGAGAGACAGAAATAAAGGTTTACATGCCAAGGGCAGACTGGAACCGGCTTGGGGAGATAGCCGGGAAAGAATTGCCTAAGGACAGGATACTTTACCCTGAGCCCATGGCAGGATATGGTGAGGATTTTGGCTGTGCCCTGGAAAAACAGCAGATTCTGGGGTCAGGACCTGCAGGGGAGCGGATCCATATCAGGATACTGGATCCGGTGTCTGAGGAAGCCTTTGAGAAATACAGGAGGGATCTGGGGCTTTACCTGGATCTTACAGATTCACAGGAGGTACATGGACTGTCCTGGGGGATTTCACCATCCAGATATTACAGATATTATCTTTCTGGCAGACTTACAGGGAAAAGGCATGTCCTTGGAAAACTGGAAAAGCGTATGCAGGCCTTTCGAGAGGAAGACTGCAGCAAATTTGCAGTACATGTGGGAGAACGCTTTCTTTTTATGGAAAAAGAGATATTATTTCCTGGGAGAACCTGTGATTTCCAGGGAGTGCAGGCAATGATCCCAGGGAAGGCCAGTGAATATCTGACGCAGGTTTACGGGGATGAATGGACGGATTTTCAATTTCCGGCAGAAGAGGATGCGCAAAGATCTGCAACAGTTGAAGGAATCAGCTATCAGGAGTTAAGGGAAGACTATCTGCCGGGGATCCGAAAGGGCAGATTACAACGGGCGATTATGCATAGCAAGCTTCGCATTCTTTCCGGAACTAAGGACAGTGGGCAAGAAGAATCAGAGGGATTTTTCAGAAATGTGACAGGAATAGAGCAGGAAAAGGATCTGGAACGATTCAGGCATGCCATTGCAGACTATGCCGGCGGCAAGAAACCTTCTGCAAAAGAGACAGCTCTTTCCCTTCATGAGAAATATCCGAATCATCTTCAGATCACCAGATTTCTTGGCAGATTTTATATGGAAGAGGCCAGAGAAACTCAGGATGGCACAGAGGCAGAACGTTTTATCGAAGAGGCCTTGCGTAAATTTCCAGAGGATGGTTATTTCCTGAAATACAGAGGAGAGCTTCTGTGGATGCGGGGAAGATGTGCAGATGCTCTTGTTGTATTTGCACAGGCAAGGGAGAAAACTTCAAATATGATCGTGCATAAGGAACTGGATCTGTTTCTTGCACTATATGAACAACAGGCCGGGGATACCTGCCAGGCACTTCTTGCAAATAGGGAAAAAGAAGCAGCACGGAATCTGGCAGAGCTCTGGTTCCGGCTTCTGCCACGTTCGGAACGGATGAAAAGCCTGGTATATCTGACACGGGTCAGCACTGCCAGAACAGTAAAAGAAATGGAGCTTCTTACCGATGAGATGACTGCTTTTGTACAGGTGCGGGAGAATGGCAGAAGAAAAAAGAACAGGGAACTGTATGGCCCGGCACTGACAAAGGCATGGGAACGGCTTGGATATCCTGGGGAGCTGGCAAAGCTTCGCACAGAGATCCTGTACACGGAAGAGCCCGGGGAACTGGAATGGATCGCTGAAAAGGTTAAGGATTATCAGATCCACAAAGATAAGCTGGCTCAGGTGTATAAGCTTGCAGGCGATGCAAGAAAGAAGCAGGGTCAGACGGAACAGGCCTTTGAGAACTATCGGAAGGCTATGGAATATGCAGGGAAATCTTATGCAAGAAAGGAGCTTTCCTCCCTGATCCTGCAGGATCTATATATGGGAAGCCACAAGGCAGCAGAATATGCTGCATCCGGAAAGGGAGAAGAGTTTCTGGATGCCTGGTTATCCAGGTATGGTACTGTGGAAGACCTGAAAAAACTGGTGAGAAGCTGTGTGGCTGATGGAAGCATTTCACATATCGGTGACAGGATGCCCCTTACCGGTGAAAACTGGCAGACTATGGAAGATATGAAGAATCCTAAAACCGATTATGCCACCTGGTGCTGGGAGTATGTACAGTTCTGTGCAGAGAAGATCCGTCTGGAAAAATATTACACAACCCATAAGGATGTGATCGTAAATCTGTACAAGAATAAGGATTTCCCACGATTGGAAAGCTTTCTTGCCCCTTATCACCAGGCTACGCTGCGGAGTCTGAAGACTCAGGAAATCTTTGTGCCGGATGAAGAGATTTTTGAAATCTATCTGTATATTCTTGGATGTAAAGGCATGGAAACCCTGAAAAAAGAAATTGAGAATTACTGGAATTGATTCCGGAAAACATATTTTAAAGGGCAGTACAAATTTATAGAAAAGGATTTATAGAAAAAGACTATAGAAAAACTATAGAAAAGCTAATCTGAAATTACAGGAAAAGACTTGACGGACAGGTATGTTTTGTGGTACACTTGACAAGCGACATGGAAGTTAGGTCTTTTTTTTATGCCCGAAATTGGTGACGGATATGCTTTTTGAAGGCAAAAGAAGACCGTGCAAATGAAAACACTGGAGGTGGAAGTTGTGCGCGTTAGGATTACATTAGCATGTACGGAGTGCAAGCAGCGGAACTACAATATGACTAAGGAAAAGAAAAACCATCCTGAGAGAATGGAAACCAAGAAATATTGTAAATTCTGCCAGAGACACACAATGCACAAGGAAACAAAGTAGTCACGAGATTGTGAGGTTAGGCTATGCAAGGAAAAGAAAAATCTGCTGATAAAAGCCAGAAGAAGGGTTTCTTTCAGGGAGTTCAGGCCGAGTTCAAAAAGATCATTTGGACAGACCGTCCTACTCTTATCAAACAGACAATCGTCGTTCTGATCGTGACAATTCTGCTGGGCGTGATCATCAGCGTGATGGATGCAGGCATTCTGGAATGCATAAATCTTTTAATTAAATAAGGACAAAGGTGGATTGTATGTCAGAAGCAAAATGGTATGTGGTTCATACCTATTCAGGGTATGAGAACAAGGTAAAGGCCAACATTGAAAAAACAATTGAGAACAGACATCTGGAAGACCAGATCCTGGAGGTTCGTGTTCCGCTGCAGGATGTAGTGGAGATGAAGAATGGCGTTGCCAAATCTGTCCAGAAAAAAATGTTTCCGGGTTATGTGCTCCTCAACATGATCATGAATGATGATACCTGGTATGTTGTCCGCAACACCAGGGGAGTTACGGGATTTGTAGGGCCGGGATCCAAGCCGGTGCCTCTGACAGAAGCAGAAATGCAGCCCCTTGGCATCCATGAGGAGAGCGTTCAGGTGGATTTTGAAGAAGGAGACATGGTTGTGGTAACAGGCGGAGCCTGGAAAGATACCACAGGTGTTGTATCAGCTATTAATCTGCCAAAACAGGTTGTGACTATCAATGTTGAACTGTTCGGTCGCGAAACACCGGTAGAGATCAGTTTCGCAGAGATCAAGAAAATGTAAATTATTAATCAGGTAACACGATATCGTGGGAGGGATATACCCCCGCCAATACCACATAGGAGGTGCCGAAAATGGCAAAAAAAGTAACAGGCTATATAAAATTACAGATTCCCGCTGGTAAAGCAACTCCAGCACCACCTGTAGGTCCAGCTCTTGGACAGCACGGTGTAAATATCGTTCAGTTTACAAAAGAGTTTAACGCAAGAACAGCTGATCAGGGTGATATGATCATTCCGGTTGTTATCACTGTTTACGCAGACAGAAGTTTCAGCTTCATAACCAAAACTCCGCCGGCTGCAGTTCTTCTTAAGAAAGCTGCAAACATCAAATCTGGTTCCGGCGTACCGAACAAAACAAAAGTTGCAAAGGTTACAAAGGCTCAGGTTCAGGAGATTGCAGAGCTGAAGATGAAAGACCTGAATGCAGCATCCATCGAAGCAGCTATGAGCATGATTGCTGGTACTGCAAGAAGTATGGGAATCGAAGTAGTTGATTGATTATAAGTAGATAGTGGGAGGGCTTTTCCCCGCAAATACCACAGGAGGTTATAGAAATGAAACGAGGAAAGAAATATGTGGAAGCTGCGAAAGCAGTTGACCGCTCAACATTATATGATACCGCAGAAGCAATCAGCTTAGTGAAAAAAGCTGCAGTTGCAAAGTTTGACGAGACCATCGAAGTTCATATCCGTACAGGCTGCGATGGACGTCATGCAGATCAGCAGATCCGTGGTGCAGTTGTTCTGCCACACGGAACAGGTAAAAAGGTTCGTGTTCTTGTATTCGCAAGAGACGCTAAAGCTGAGGAAGCAAAGGCAGCAGGCGCTGAGTTCGTAGGAGCTGAGGAGCTTATTCCGAAGATCCAGAACGAAGGATGGCTGGATTTCGACGTTGTTGTTGCAACACCTGACATGATGGGCGTTGTAGGACGTCTGGGTCGTGTACTTGGACCGAAAGGTTTAATGCCAAACCCGAAAGCTGGTACTGTAACCATGGATGTTACAAAAGCGGTTCATGATATCAAAGCCGGTAAGATCGAGTACCGTCTTGACAAAACAAATATCATCCATGTTCCGGTTGGTAAAGCTTCCTTTACCGAGGAGCAGTTAAGCGACAACTTCCAGACGCTGATTGGAGCTATTTTAAAGGCAAGACCAAGCACACTGAAAGGTCAGTATTTAAGAAGCGTTACAATCGCTCCTACAATGGGACCTGGTGTGAAGATCAACCCAATGAAATTAGCTTAATAGATTAAGACAGTAAGATAAAGCCTCCGCCGGAGCCAGTATGGGCACCGGGGAGGCTTTCCTGTATTAAGGAGGAGAAAGGATGGCAGCAGGGCGAAGGAAACGCAGACGGAGAAATTATAGAAAACGGCTGCTGATTTGTCTGTTGGTGCAGATTCTGGCATTGACAGCCTTTGGATGTGCCCTGGGATGGAATAGAGGTGTTAGTTCTTTTGCAGCAGACATAGCAGGGAAATTTTCTTCTCCTGTGATTGCTGACCTAGATTTGTCCGGGATCTGGAGTACCTGTGCAGTTCTTATGGATGAAAGAAGCGGTAAGGTGATCAGTCAGGTATCAGGAGAGGAACGGATGTACCCGGCCTCCATGACAAAGGTTATGACAGCGATTGTAGCTATAGAGGCACTACCAGGATTGCAGAAGCAGATAACCCTTTCAGGGGATGACATTGATCAGTTGTACAAGCATGATGCCACTCAGGCAGGCTTTCAGCTTGGTGAGAAGGTAACAGCTCTGGATCTGTTATATGGTGTTATGCTGCCATCCGGAGCAGAGTGCTGTCTGGCACTGGCACAGGATATTTCCGGTTCCGAAGCAAAATTTGTGGAAAAAATGAATGAGAAAGCAAAAAAGCTTGGGATGGATGGAACCCATTTTTGTGACTGTACAGGACTCCATGATCCTGAGCATTACAGTACAGCCCGGGACATTGCAGTTCTTATGCGTTATGCAGTGCATAATCCGGTATTTCGCAAGATTGCCCAGGCAGTCAGACATACTTCCCAGGGAACCAACCTTCACCCGGACGGGATCACCTATTACAGCAGTATGCTTAAGAATATGCCTGATCCGTCTGTAACCGGAGGAGAGATACTGGGCGGGAAGACTGGGTATACGGATGTGGCTGGCCACTGCCTTGCAAGCTTTGCCAGGATTAAAGACAGAGAGTACATTCTGGTGACAGCAGGAGCATATAGCGACAACGATCCTATTCCCCACATTGAAGATGCTTATACCATATACAACCGTCTGGGGAGAGTTGTGGACGGAAAGTGAAAGATGGTGTAAAATGAGCTGTGAAAGACTGAGCAGATGAAAGAAAGAGCGATAGGCTAATTAAAAGAAAGAGGTAGCCAAATGAGAAAATATAAACGTATTTTTCTGGTCGTAATTGATTCTCTTGGAATTGGAGCTATGAAGGATGCTGCAGAGTATGGAGATGCAGGTGCAGATACTCTTGGACACATTGACCAAACAGTAAAAGAACTGAAGCTTCCGGCTATGGAAAAGCTGGGGCTTGGGAATTTGTGCACACTTTCACATGTGGCACCTTCTGATCATCCTTTAGGATATTATGCCCGCTTAAATGAAGCTAGCCTGGGGAAGGATACCATGACCGGTCACTGGGAGATGATGGGGCTGCATATCACCACACCATTTAAAACATTTACAGAGCATGGTTTTCCACCGGAACTGATCCATGAATTAGAAGAAAGAACCGGTCATAAGATTGTAGGAAACCGTTCGGAGAGCGGCACTAAGATCCTGGATGACCTGGGAGAGCATCAGATCCGCACAGGAGATATGATCGTTTATACTTCTGCAGATTCCGTGCTGCAGATTGCAGGGCATGAAGAGACCTTTGGTCTGGATGAATTATACAGATGTTGTGAGATCGCCCGTGAGATCACCATGAAGGATGAATGGAAGGTAGGCCGTGTGATCGCAAGACCTTACGTGGGACGCAAAAAGGGAGAGTTTAAGCGGACACCGAACCGCCACGATTATGCAGTAAGTCCCTTTGGGAAGACTGCATTGGATATATTAAAGGATGCAGGATATGATGTGATCAGTGTAGGCAAGATCGCAGATATTTTCAACAATCAGGGCATTACTGAAAAATACCATTCTGACAGCAGTGTGCAGGGAATGGAACAGACCATAGAAATTGCAAAAAGGGATTTTCATGGTCTGACATTTGTAAATCTTGTGGATTTTGATGCTTTGTGGGGACACAGAAGGAACCCGGAAGGGTATGGCAGCGAACTGGAGAAGTTCGATGAAAAGCTGACACAGCTGCTGCCTTTGATCCGGAAAGACGACCTTCTGATGATCACTGCAGATCACGGAAATGATCCGACCTATACAGGCACAGACCATACCAGAGAGCAGACTCCGCTGCTGATTTATTCACCTGGCTTGAAAGGCGGGCAGCTGCCGGTTCAGGATACCTTTGCAGTGTCAGGCGCTACCATTCTGGATAATTTCGGCCTTTCTCCTGCAGAGGGAATGATCGGGCATACACTTGGAGGATTGCTGGCCTGAAGCTGATGTAAGGATGTTTCACTTTTTTGAAAAGAATAATTCCGGAAAGAACGGGGTTGAATTTAAGCATCCTTAATATTATAATGGCTTTGAATAAAGAGAAAATACAAGAACAGATTACGATTAAGGAGGAATCAATCATGATTACCTGGAAAAACCTGGATACACTTGATTCGTTTAAAGAGCTTTCACAGACTGCGAAGGTTGATGTTGCAGATGTGATGAAGGGTGAGGGCGGCGCAGAGCGTGTGAAGAAATACAGCGTTCCCATGGCTGCAGGACTGACTTATCATTACGCTGCAAAAGCAGTGGATGACCAGGTGCTGGAAGCATTGAAGAAGCTGGCAGAAGAAGCACAGCTTACAGAGAAGTTTCAGGCTCTTTACAATGGAGAGGTGATCAATACAGGAGAGAAACGTCTTGTTCTTCATCATATGACACGTGGCCAGCTTGGAGACAAGGTAGAGGCTGATGGTGTTGATAAACGTGCTTTCTATGTAGAGCAGCAGGAGAAGATCGCAGATTTTGCCAATAAAGTTCATGCAGGTGAGATCACAAACGCAGCAGGTGAGAAATTCACTACAGTTGTTCAGATCGGTATCGGCGGAAGTGACCTTGGACCGAGAGCCATGTATCTTGCTCTTGAGAACTGGGCAAAGAGAAATAATAAATTCAAGATGGAAGCGAAGTTCATCAGCAATGTAGATCCGGATGATGCAGCAGCAGTTCTGGCATCTATTGATGTTGCTCATTCTATCTTTATCCTGGTTTCCAAATCAGGAACAACCCTTGAGACACTTACCAATGAATCTTTTGTAAAAGATGCCCTGAAGAATGCAGGACTGGATGCTTCCAAGCATATGATCGCAGTTACAAGTGAGACTTCACCTCTTGCAAAGAGTGATGATTATCTGGCAGCATTCTTTATGGATGACTATATCGGTGGACGTTACTCTTCCACATCTGCAGTAGGCGGTGCAGTATTATCCCTGGCCTTTGGTCCGGATGTATTTGCGCAGTTCCTGAAAGGCGCAGGAGAAGAGGATGCCCTTGCAAAGAATGAGGATATTTTCCAGAACCCGGCAATGCTGGATGCACTGATCGGTGTATATGAGAGAAATGTACTTGGTTATCCAAGCACAGCTGTATTACCATATTCACAGGGATTGAGCCGTTTCCCGGCACACCTTCAGCAGCTGGATATGGAGTCAAATGGAAAGTCTGTCAACAGATTTGGCGAGCCTGTAGATTATGTGACAGGACCGGTTATTTTCGGTGAGCCTGGTACAAACGGCCAGCATTCCTTCTATCAGCTGCTTCATCAGGGAACTGACATTATCCCGCTGCAGTTCATTGGCTTTAAGAACAACCAGATGGGTACAGATGTTGTAATCCAGGGAAGCACCAGCCAGCAGAAGCTTTGTGCAAACGTTGCTGCACAGATCGTTGCTTTTGCCTGCGGCAAAGAAGATGAGAACCAGAATAAGAACTTCAAGGGCGGCCGTCCTTCCAGCATTATCATTGGAGAGCAGCTTACACCTGAGGCAATGGGGGCTCTTCTTGCTCACTTTGAGAACAAGGTTATGTTCCAGGGCTTTGTATGGAACTTAAACAGCTTTGACCAGGAAGGCGTACAGCTTGGAAAGGTTCTGGCTAAAAAGGTTCTTGCACATGAGACAGAGGGTGCACTGAAGGAATTAAGCGATCTTCTGAACATCTGATGTGCGATCAGGTATATGAATCAATATTAATAAGGTTTTGAGGGTGAAAGCCCTTAATTTAAAAAGCACAGAAGTTATTGTCCAAAAATATGGACTTTAACTACTGTGCTTTTTGTTGCAATAATTAATATGAATATGTTACAGGATCATGGCTGCCATCTGCAGCACCAGTAAGATCTCTGTACCAATAAGTACCATCCAGGTGCGGGATGCCTGCTTTACATTTACAGACACTATATTTGTGGTCAGCAATGGGAAAAATGCAGGTGCAAGTGGCAGGAAATACCGCCCCTGGAGCCCCTGGATATAATTCCATTTCATCTTTGTATATCCTACCAGCATGGAAAGCATGATCAGCAGTGTGGATAGCAGACAGCTTCCTGAAATCACAAGCTGTGCTTTACGGGAAAGCCTTTTGTTGTCATCGTTAACATTTATAAGCAGAAGCAGGCAGATCAGCAGGAGAATAATAAAGATCCAATTTATCTGGAAATCCAGCCAGGAAAGCATGCCTCCAAGAAGTCCACGAACAAGATCATCTCCGCATTTCATCAGTGTATTCCACAGCAGATAAACGGTGTGCAGCGGGTGCTGAAGTACGTAAGGAATAGTATATAATGAATTTTCCTGGTCAATAGCAGCTGCAGAAGTCAGAAAGTCATGAAATACAGGCATGAATTTTACAAGGGCAAGTGCTGATAGCAGGACAAAGGCAAGAACTGATCCAAGAAGCAGCTTACGTTTCCGGGCAGGATACATTCCTGATGACCTGTGATGAAAACACAGAATCAAAAGAAACAGCAACGGCAGATATACGCCGCCTTTGATCACAGCCACGAAAACAGCAAGTATCCCTGTTGGAATCAATTGCTTCTTATGGAGGACCTGAGTGTTTTGGCAATGGAAACACAAGGCAATGAACAGGAAGACCAGTCCATTGATAATAGCGTCATAAGAGGCAGAGGCAGCCTGCTGCAAGGTGATAGGAAGCAATCCAAGGGCACCGAAAAGGTTTTTCCAGTATGGTGTTACACCGATAGCCAGCCGGATCAGCAGGATAAACACCAGCAGGTTAAAGATACGGCCAAGCTGGAAAGTAAGCATTGCTGAAAGCCCAAGAATCCGTCCCACACTGATGCCAAGAGCTGCAGGCAGGTATACGATCCCGGGAACCAGATTGGTGCCATCGATATAGGAAACCTGTACCAGCTGTGTATCAGAAGGCCGTTCTAAGGTATGAAAAAGCAGCTGATAATAGGAGTTGCTTTCCAGACCATTTGCCAGCATTTCACTTAATCTTGCATCGCATTCCCTTTTGTAAATGGTGCCAGGTGTATCAGTGGATTGTACAAAAAGGATCTGGTTGGAATACTTATATGCAGTGTCAAGGTGCGTGGACTCGTCCGGCACGCCGTGGACAGTAACAAGGCATTGAAAAATAAGACCAAGCATAAGTGCAAGCGGTACAAAAAACTGCTGGATCTTCTGGCAGCGAATCATAATCAGATAATAAGCCAGTGCAGCAAAAAGCAGCAGGGCAGCACATAAAACAGCATAAAACAGAGACATAAAGCTGTTGTCACTGTAGCTGAGGGAATAAATCACATTGCTGTGGTCTGCAGGGTTGTCATTAAAAGAAGATACAAGGATCTGTCTCTGATTTGCTGTAAAGTGCAAAGTTGTATCCTGTGCATGTTCCAGGGTAAGCTCCAGCCGGAGAAGCCTGGATTCAGAGTCTGTAAATTCCTCATCTAAGGAGCATTTCAGGTATCTGGAATTGGAAGTCTTGATTAATCCGGTGATTTTCTGGCTGTCCCTGTAAAGGATCTGGCCGCTTTCAGTATCAGATAAGGTAATGGAAATCCTGGCATCTGAACTGGCACGATAGGCAGTGCACTCCATTGAAAATGCTCTCAGTTCAGGTACCGAACAGGAAAATTCTTCTGTAAGAGAAGGCGAATCTTTGGTAAGGATGACTTCGCCGTTGGTCTTGTGGGTTGTCATCATGATATATTGAACCGGTTTGTGCAGATCATACCGGAACTGGGCTTTGTAAACAATGACACATACGCCGCTTATAAAAAGAAGAAAAACCAGGAAAGGAAGAATGCGTCTTAAGTTTTTGGGGAGTGTTTTTTGCTTGTCCATGAAATAGATTCTCCGTGTTCTCAATAGTTTTGGATGAAATAATTATAACCAATGTGGAAGGATTACGCAATACAGCATGTGCTGCCAGATTAACGTATGGTATCGAAAAACAACTGGAAAGGAAAGCCATGCAATGGTATACTTGCAGTAGCAAACGGAGATCGTATTAGCAGAAAAATGGAGAGATGTATATGAAAAAACGAAATCAGATTCTGGCTGGAGTATTGGCTGTGCTTCTTGGAGTATCACCTTCTGGAGTGTATGGGGAAGCGTTTTATGATGTGGAAGATGTTGCCGACACAGATGCTGTAGCCCAAGAGATAACAGATGTTCAGGATGAAGAATCGGAACAGCCAGAAGAAGTGACTGCAGGGGAAGAAGGACAGGAAACAGAATTTACCGCTGGTATTAATCCTGAGGCAGAAGAAAATCTGTTTACAGACCATGCAGATACAAATGTACAGGATCCTCAGGAAGGAACTATTCTGGAGTATGTGGAAGAGGAACTGGATTCTCCGCTGATCGTGAACGGAGAACCAGGAGACACAGACGGGATTCATGTATTTTCACTGAAAGAATATGATGGCTCTTATGGCAATCAGTTAGATGGGATGGCGTTGGAAGTTTATAACACATATGTTTCCAACTTATTTGTGAATTACAGCACATTTAACGGAGTTTCTTATGAGTATCAGGCAAGTAAACCAGTTACCTTTGAGGCGAATGTCCAAGATAACCAGCTGGTTCAGGATGAGGCATATGACGAAGCCATACTTCAGGTGCGTGTCAATATGCAGGCAGCACTGGATGCGTTCACCTATGATTATCCAGAAGTATTCTGGATGCGTGGAAGTGGATATTCTTATAGTATCAGTTCTAAAAAACAGAATGGAAAGTATACTGGCGTTATTTCAAAGTTTACTATGAAGCCTTCTCTTGTGGATGGGTATAACACCAACATTACAGATAATATGAATAATTTTCTGAAAAATGCAGATGCTGCAGCTACCCAGATCGCGGCAGACACTAACGGTAAAAGCCTATACGAGAAGGTAAAGGCGATTCATGATTATGTGTGTGAAAAGGCAGTGTATGATGCACAGAACAACTTGAGAGTACATTCTGCAGGACCAATGTTTATCGGGGATGGACATGTAGTATGTGAAGGCTATGCAAAAGCAATGCTGATTCTTTGCAGAAAACTGGGTATTGACTGTGCATGTATTGGCGGTTTTGCAAGGAATAGTTCTGCAAGTTCCGGGGAAGCACATATGTGGAACTATGTAAAGATGGATAATGATACCTGGTATCTGGTAGATGCTACCTGGGATGACCAGTTAAGCGGCATTCGTACGACCTATCTTCTGGCAGGATGGAACAGTAAAGGATTCAATCATAATACACTTCGGGAAGAACGAACTGAAAAGGATACATTTTCATCTCCCACTAAATATACACCCCAGGCGTTTATTTATCCACTGATTTCGGATAACAGTTATCTGACAGATATAATAGGTAAAATATTCCTTTCACAGGCAGCGGCCTCAATGGAATCAGATGCATATGCATATACAGGAAATGCTATCCGGCCAGAGGTGCAAGTTGTTTGTAATGGTAAAGTTTTGGCTAAGGATACTGATTATAGAGTGATTTATAAAGATAATCAGGATATTGGTACAGCAGAAGTGACAATCCATGGAATCGGAGAATATATAGGAAACATAACTATTCGGTTTCAGATATACTGTGGGCATAACAATATGCTGCATACAGAAGGAAAGAAAGCCACCTGTACAGAAGCAGGAAAAGCGGAATACTGGTATTGTAGTGTTTGTGAAAAATATTTCAGTGATGAAGCAGGCACAAAGGAAACAACGCTTGCAGACACAGTGCTTCCTGCCACAGGGCATCAGTTGAATAAGACAGACAGCAAAGCAGCCACCTGTACAGAAGCAGGAAATACTGAGTATTGGACTTGCAATATTTGTGGGAAATATTTCAGTGATGAAGCAGGTACAAATGAGATAAGGTTAGCTGACACTGTGATTCCAGCAACAGGACATCATTATGGAGGATATCAGCTGACTAAGGAAGCAACTGCGCTGGAAGAAGGCATCCGCACAGCATACTGCAGCTGCGGTGCATATGTGACTGTTGCAGTGCCGGCTCTGACACCATCCATAAAGCTGAATGTTTCCAGCCTGCGTCTGCGTGTGAAACAGAAATATACAGTGAAAGTGACAGGTCTTGCTAAGGGAGATTCTGTGGTATCCTGGTCAACCGGAAATAAAAAGATTGCCCGTGTATCACAAAAGGGAGTTGTAACTGGAAAAGCAAGAGGAAATACGATTATTACCATCAGGCTTGCCAGCGGGTATACCAAAAAGATACGGGTATACGTACAAAAGGGAATCGTAAAAACAACGGCTTTAAAGATCAGCAATACACGGCTGATGCTGAAAAAAGGAAGAAGCTATACTCTTCGTACAACGGTAGCTCCGGTAACTTCTCAGGAAAAAGTAACCTTTAAAAGTTCCAATAGTAAAATTGTATCTGTAAATGCAAAAGGCAAAATATATGCAAAGAAGAAAGGCAAGGCAAGGATCACGGTTCGTTCCGGGAAGAAGAGGCGTGTATGTGTGGTGACTGTGAAGTAGAACAGTTTAGAATGCATTGGAAAATGTAAGCAGAAGTCACTGAAAAAGAGAAATTTTTGGCTATATAGTTTGAAATAATGCGCTGGGAGCAAATGCCTTTCAGCGCATTATCTCAGTCGAGAAGACTCCCAACTCTTTCAGGTGGTGAGTAACAGTAAGTTCGTCTCAGTGGGAGTCCAATCTTCGACTGAGATAAACGCTCCGCGAGGATGCACAGTGATTCTGTAAAGAATATGTCAGCTTACGCTGACCAGAATCACGCGCCAAGTCTCGCAGCTGCTCGACTTGAATACTATTATGAATTGCAATATTTTTCATAATCCCATGGCAGCGAAAAACAACTGGAAAGGAAAGCTATGTAATGGTATACTTATAGTAGCACACAGAGACCGTATTAGCAGAAAAATGGAGAGATGTATATGAAAAAACGAAATCAGATTCTGGCTGGAGTATTGGCTGTGCTTCTTGGAGTATCACCTTCTGGAGTGTATGGGGAAGTGTTTTATGATGTGGAAGATGTTGCCGCCACAGATGCTGTAGCCCAAGAGATAACAGATGTTCAGGATGAAGAATCGGAACAGCCGGAAGAAGTGACTGCAGGGGAAGAAAGTCAGGAGGCGAAATTTACTTCAGGTGTTGATTCGGAGACAGAAGACCACCTGTTTACAGACGGTGCAGATACAAATGCACAGGATCTCCAGGAAGGAACTATTCTGGAGTATGTGGAAGAGGAACTGGCTTCTCCATTGATCGTGAACGGAGAACCAGGAGATATAGATGGGATTCATGTATTTTCACTGGAAGAATATGATGGATCTTATGGCCATCAGTTAGATGGGATGGCGTTGGAAGTCTATAACACATATGTTTCCAATTTGTTTGTGAATTACAGCACATTTAATGGAGTTTCTTATGAGTATCAGGCCAGCAAACCAGTTACTTTTGAGGCGAAGGTCCAAGATAACCAGCTGGTTCAGGATGAGGCATATGACGAAGCCATACTTCAGGTGCGTGTCAATATGCAGGCAGCACTGGATGCGTTCACCTATGATTATCCGGAAGTATTTTGGATGCGTGGAAGTGGCTATTCTTATAGTATCAGTGCTACAGAGCAGAATGGAAAGTATACTGGCATTATTTCAGAGTTTACTATGATGCCTTCTCTGGTGGAGGGTTATAATACTAACATTACAGATAATATGAATAATTTTCTGGAAAATGCAGATGCTGCAGCCGCCCAGATCGCGGCAGACACTAACGGTAAAAGCCTATACGAGAAGGTAAAGGCGATTCATGATTATGTGTGTAAAAAGGCAGTGTATGATGCACAGAACAACTTGAGAGTACATTCTGCAGGACCAATGTTTATCGGGGATGGACATGTAGTATGTGAAGGCTATGCAAAAGCAATGCTGATTCTTTGCAGAAAACTGGGTATTGAATGTGCATGTATTGGCGGTTTTGCAAGGAACAGTTCTGCAAGTTCCGGGGAAGCACATATGTGGAACTATGTAAAGATGGATAATGATACCTGGTATCTGGTAGATGCTACCTGGGATGACCAGTTAAGCGGCATTCGTACGACCTATCTTCTGGCAGGATGGAACAGTAAAGGATTCAATCATAATACACTTCGGGAAGAACGAACTGAAAAGGATACATTTTCATCTCCCACTGAATTTACATCCCAGGCGTTTATTTATCCACTGATTTCGTATAACAGTTATCTGACAGATACAGAAACTTCGCCAGGTCATCAGTTGAGTAAGACAGACAGCAAAGCAGCTACCTGTACAGAAGCAGGAAATACAGCATATTGGTACTGCAGTGTTTGCAAAAAATATTTTAGTGATGAAGATGAAAAAAAGGAAATATCTCTTGCAGACACAGTGATTCCTGCGACAGGTCATCAGTTGAGTAAGACAGAAGGAAAGAAAGCCACCTGTACAGAAGCAGGAAATACAGAATACTGGTACTGCAGTGCTTGTAAAAAATATTTCAGTGATGAAGCAGGTACAAAGGAAACGACGCTTGCAGCCACAGTGGTTCCTGCGACAGGTCATCAGTTAAGCAAGAGGGATAGCAAAGCAGCTACCTGTACAGAAGCAGGAAATACGGAATACTGGTATTGCAGTGTTTGCAAAAAATATTTCAGTGATGAAGCAGGTACAAAGGAAACGACGCTTGCAGCCACAGTGGTTCCTGCGCCAGGTCATCAGTTAAGCAAGAGGGATAGCAAAGCAGCTACCTGTACAGAAGCGGGAAACATAGAGTACTGGAATTGTTCTGTTTGCGGAAAGTATTTTCGTGATAGCGAAGGAAGACAGGAAATATTGCTTGCTGATACAGCAATTCCAGCAGGACATCAGTTGAATAAGAGGGATAGCAAAGCAGCTACTTGTACAGAAGCAGGAAATACAGAATACTGGTACTGCAGTGCTTGCAAAAAATATTTCAGTGATGAAGCAGGCACAAAGGAAACAACGCTTGCAGACACAGTGCTTCCTGCCATCGGGCATCAGTTGAATAAGACAGACAGCAAAGCAGCTACCTGCACAGAAGCAGGAAATACTGAGTATTGGACTTGCAATGCTTGTGGGAAATATTTCAGTGATGAAGCAGGTACAAATGAGACAAGGTTAGCTGACACAGTGATTCCAGCGACAGGACATCATTATGGAGAATATCAGCTGACTAAGGAAGCAACTGCGCTGGAAGAAGGTGTTCGTACAGCTTACTGCAGCTGCGGTGCATATGTGACTGTTACAGTGCCAGCTCTGACTCCATCCATAAAGCTGAATGTTTCCAGCCTGCGTCTGCGTGTGAAACAGAAATATACAGTGAAAGTGACAGGTCTTGCCAAAGGAGACTCTGTGATATCCTGGTCAACCGGAAATAAAAAGATTGCCCGTGTATCACAAAAGGGAGTTGTAACTGGAAAAGCAAGAGGAAATACGATTATTACCATCAGGCTTGCCAGCGGGTATACCAAAAAGATACGAGTATATGTACAAAAAGGAATTGTAAAAACAACGGCTTTAAAGATCAGCAATACACGGCTGACGCTGAAAAAAGGAAGAAGCTATACTCTTCGTACAACGGTAGCTCCGGTAACTTCTCAGGAAAAAGTAACATTTAAAAGTTCCAATAGTAAAGTTGTATCTGTAAATGCAAAAGGCAAAATATATGCAAAGAAGAAAGGCAGGGCAAGGATCACGGTCCGTTCCGGGAAGAAGAGGCGTGTATGTGTGGTGACTGTGGAGTAGAACAGCTTAGATGGCGAAGGCTATGCTACATTCAAAACAGAAGAATTGTAGAGATGTAGCAGATAGTAACGGATTACTAACTCCCAGGCTGATCATCGCATCTTGAACACTTATGCAATGAATTTGTAAATTGCGATTTACTCAATATCATCAATTTCACTGGCAAAATCATATAAATAACGGCTTACACTATGGCGCTCTTTCCAATCTGATGGAATGAGCGCCATTCCACGTTCAATATGACTGGAAATAGCACCTACAATACTTGGCTCGTCACTGAGACGGAAGCCTTCAGTATCCATCTGGAAAATCCAGGAATTCTGCTTGCACCAGCAGTTGACCCTGGGGATCTGGATCTTATCGGAATTTGTAACAAGCACCACATTCAAACTGTCATTTTCTAACAGTGCATCCCCGATATTTCGGAGAGCCTGAGCATAATATCTGTGGTCAACATGAATCGACTGATCGCATAGAAGGCTTAAGCTGGTAGAAATAAAAGGCATCATTGTGCGTCTGATCATGGATTCCAGTCGGAAGATATAGAAAAGGGAGTTTCGGTGGCTGCTGTCCGTGTGATTTGTTTTTTCCCTGAATTTGGAATTAATGTCAAGGCACAGAGCAATCTTGTCTTTGCTCACATGGTTGGCCTTTAGAACCTTCTGCATAAGATCCGGTTCTGCAGCAATAAAAGCAGGAGCGGACAAAATGGCATAAACAGCCCCTCTTTTTCGGAACTGATAAATGTCATTAACAACATTCACAAACTTCAGAAGCTTATAGTTGCGGAATAAATGATGACAATTATCAAGCAGTTTTCTGACCAGATCCTGATGTTTCAGAATTACAGATGAATTTAAGTATACACAGGACTGAGAAATCATCCGCTGGCAAAATTCACTGGCATATGCTTCATCATGGATCATCCAGATGAAAGAGTCAGCTTCTGCAAAGGTAAGCTCTCCGGGAATATTCATGGCTTCAGCCATGTCTAACAGGCTGGAAATAGCTGCACGCTGACCTTCATCATCATCGTAGATCCAGGTAGTGGTTTCTGTTCCTTTGTCGGAACAGATTGGGGTGTCTGCATTTGGATGATTCAGGTTTTTGTGCGTAAGTATTTTGACCAGTGTTGCACGCAGAGAGGTTTCACTTGATAAATCTTCCAGAGGATAAAAAGAAAGAAGTGCATCTTTCAAAGCATAGTTTTCATCTTATGTGTTTAAAGAAATAAAAAAATCAACAACATCTGCAAAATAGATGGATTTTGCAGACAGATTTCTGGAACTGGTTTTCCACTTGCTTACAAGACTGGCATCAATATGAAGTGCCTGTGCCATCTGGACAGTAGGGGTATTTGTGTAATTCATAATATAACCAAAAGCAGACTGATTCCTGGCTCCCATACAACTACCGGTTTTACAGGAAAGACACAGTGGGATCTGCCAAGATGGGATGAAAAGATTCCGCTGACTACGCTGGATATTAACAGTGAATGGATGGAAATTGATCCTAAGATCAAACCAAGACCAGACGAGCCGGTGATTCATAAAAAATTTGTTTCTAACTTCTTTGGTACACATCTTGGAGCAACATTAAATTACCTTGGAGTTGACACAGTGATCGTTATGGGCGCTACTGCAGGTGGCTGCGTAAGACACTCCGTTATGGATTCTACAGGACTTGGATTTAAAACGATTGTTCCGGAAGGATGTGTTGGTGACAGAACACCAGGTGTTATCGAATGGAATATGTTCGATATGGAAGCTAAATTCTGTGATGTTAAAACTGTAGATGAGGTTGTAGAATATCTGCTTGGAATTGATCCATCAGTATATACAAAACATGCCAGAGCTTTAGATCAGAAATAATGGATCTATAACATTGGATAGTTCATAATTGTTGAATAACTGCGCGTCGCATTCTCGTTACTTCAGTGATGAGTTAGACGCGCAATTTTTATAAAAAATATACAGAACAAATGTTTACTTAAAGAAATACATATGGTATAATACAGACATGGAAAAAGATATATTTAATATAAATAAAAATCAACTTTCATATGGTCGAGGATACGTATATTCTCTGCAGTATCATCTGGTTTGGTGTACGAAATACAGGAAGAAAGTATTAAAAGACGGGATCGACCTGGAATGCAAAAAGATGCTGCAGGATCTGGCAGAAGAGTACCGGTTTCAGATCCTGGCAATGGAAGTCATGCCGGATCATATCCACATGCTTGTGGATTGTCGGCCGCAGTTTTATATTTCAGATATGATCAAGATCATGAAAGGGAATCTTGCGCGTCAGATGTTCCTTTTACATCCGGAACTGAAAAAAGAACTGTGGGGAGGACGTTTGTGGAATCCGTCTTATTGTGCCGTCACAGTCAGTGACCGGAGCCGTGAGCAGGTATCTGCCTATATCGAAGGCCAGAAGGAAAAAGAAAAGAGAAAGCTCTGAGTACGGGGGTCATTCCAGAATTGTTTGTTTTTACGGGAAAGGTGGAAGAAGATGCGGACAGTATCCAGCTATGGTGTGGAGATACGAAAACAGAATATCCCGGTCCGTCAAACAATGGAGGTCTATCGTCAGGCAGTTGGTTACCTGACAGAGATCTACGCACAGGTCTGGGAAGAACTGAGGAAGATCCCGGAGACAAAAAAGCGTTTTAATACCGCAGAGCATATGGTACACATGACGAAGAAAAACACAGCCCGGTTTGATTTTGATCTTCGTTTTCCGAAGATGCCGTCTTACCTCCGCAGATCTGCGATCCAGCATGCACTTGGAAGTGTGTCTTCGTATGAAACCCGGCTGGGGCAGTGGAAAGAACAAGAGCCCGGAGTGCTGTCTGGAAGGCCGAAACTTACCTGCAAGAATCATGCCATGCCGGTCTTTTACCGGGATGTGATGTACCGTGAAGGAGCAGAAGGAAAAGATGAAGCATATCTGAAACTGTACGACGGGCATGACTGGAAATGGTTCCGTGTATATTTAAAACGTACCGATATGGCATACCTTCGCAGGAACTGGAAAGGAAAGAAGGCATCGGCCCCTACGTTGGAAAAGAGACACCGCCGGTATTTCCTGCGTTTTTCCTATACAGAAGAAGTAACACTGACGAAAACACCGGTAAAAGAACAGATCATCTGCAGTGTGGATCTGGGGATCAATACCGATGCGGTCTGTATTATCATGCGCTCAGACGGAACTGTCCTGGGTAGGAAGTTTATCGACTTTCCCAGTGAAAAAGACCGGATATACCGCATACTGGGACGGATCCGGAGATCCCAGAGGGAACATGGCTCAGCGCAGGCATGTGGAAGATGGGCGTATGCCAGACGTCTGAACACAGAACTTGCCAGGAAGATCGCCGGGGCAGTTACCGCTTATGCAGAAGAGAACCATGCGGATGTAATCGTATTTGAGTATCTGGAGATGAAAGGAAAGATATCAGGGAATAAGAAACAGAAGCTGCATCTGTGGAGAAAACGGGATATCCAGAAGCGCTGTGAGCATCAGGCGCACAGGAAAGGGGTGCATGTATCCAGGACCTGTGCGTGGAATACCAGCCGTCTGGCATATGATGGGTCTGGGATAGTCCTGCGAGATGGAAAGAACCATAGTCTGTGTACCTTTTCAACAGGAAAAAGATATAACTGTGACCTGTCGGCTTCTTATAATATCGGGGCGAGATATTTTATCCGAGAACTTTTAAAACCCCTTCCGGCAACGGAAAGGTCTTTACTGGAGGCAAAAGTCCCTTCTGTAAAGCGTAGGACCTTATGTGTTTATGCTGACTTAAGAGAACTTCATCTGCAAATGGAGATCTTAAAAACAGCATAAACACAGGCAGATATACAGCGGATTACCTGTAATGTGGGAACCTGCCGTATCCGGCATGGAAAAAGCACATAACTGTGCAGACCTAAGTTACAGGCGTATCCGCCGATATTCAGTCTGACGCCTAAAGCGTCTGGAAGCACGTGACTTTAGCCATGTGAGGTTCACAGATTTTGACAATGTGATCAGCATTTACATCGAAGCTCCACGTAAAAACTGTGTGGAATCCATCATGAAAAAGCTGCAGGTTTCGGAGCCGGAAGCTCATGAGCTGATCAGCAAAACAGATAAATACAGAGCAGATTATTATGAGTATTATACAAGAGGCGGCTACTGGACAAACCTGGTGAATTACGACCTTACATTAAACAGCGCAAGAGTAGGCCGTGAAAAATGTGTGGATGTGATAGAGGATTACTTAAAAATCCGATTTGATTTGTAATACCAAATACAAAGAAAAATGTCAGGCAGTTTAAAAACAGAGGAGATACTTGAGGAGAGTATTTTCTCTGTTTTTTTATCGAATATGAGGAATACTGTGTAGAAAAAACTTTTGTGGTACTGTGAAAAAGAGTATAATGGTGTAGATTGGATGGTTAGAGAATCAAGATACCATATATTCTCACAGAATCTTTATGTACGAGGGGAAAAGTGAATGAGGAAAAAAATCAATACATATGTTATGCTTGGTGCATTCGTCATCCTTATTGCAATATTTTGTGCAGGGAATTATTCGGCATTGAAAGAGGAAAATGAATGGCAGCAGCAGATGGAGGACTACGAAGAAGATTATAAGAAGGCGGTAGAGGCCGTTCATGCGGAAAATTATGCTACGGCAGTTGATTTATTGGAAAAAATACCTGAGGATCTTAGGCAAACTGTATCTGTGGGGCGTTTGGACAGTGTTCCTAGATGTCTTGCAAATGTAAAATATGTTCGGGCATATGCAAAGTATTGTGAGAACATAGCGTCTGGTGAAGATATAGATAGTCAATACTGGGTTATATCCAGGCTTCCCAGTGAGACGGCTGAGTATAATGGAGACTTGGCTGAAGAAATGCAAGAGACAAAAAAGCTTGTTCAGGAACGCTATGAGGCTGAAAAGCGGCGCAAAGAAAAAGAGGAGGAAGAACGGTACAAAGAAGAAATCCGAAAGGATCAGCCATTCCGGGGGATGGAACAGAGGTATATATCTATCACTAAGTGGGGACCTTATGATCGGAGGACGGAGGAAAATTACAGAGAGAATGGAGAAGTGAAGAAGCAGGTTACCTATACCTGGAGGAATATTGGCGGAAGTGTATACTCGGCAGTGTGCAGGGATGGTGAGGTGGTGGACCTGATACGATATGTAAGCAGTTCCTCAAACAGCTATAGTGGAAACTCAAGAGGATATTCATCCTCCGGAAGCTCTTCGTCCGGCAAGAGTGGGAATTCCTCACGAAAAGACGAGTATGACGTATATGATTATGATGATCCTGAGGACTTTTACTACGATCATGAAGATGAATTCGACAGCTTTGAGGATGCGGAAGATTACTGGGATGAAGCTCAATAAATAGAAGAATGGGTATGGTTATTTTGAAATTTGCAGAATAGCCGTATCCATCTTTTTTATTATACAAAATATTTCGGTCTATTTTTTTATATATAAAATATTCCAATCTATTTTTTCCTTGACAATATAAAAAAGTATGATATACTTTGATAATCAAAATATTTTGAAATAAAAACAAATTAGGCTAAGAGACAAACAGCAGGTTGATGCTTAGTAAGGCAGAAAAAGCAACACAACCAAGCAGTAAAACAATTCAATTGCAAAATAACGAAACAGTAAAACAGGAATAATCATTATGACAGGAAGAATAACAGGAACAGGCTCCTGGGTTCCGGAACACATATTGGATAATGATGCATTATCCAATATGGTGGACACAAATGATCAGTGGATCCGTGAGCGGACAGGAGTGGAAAGACGACATATTGTATGGCAGGAGACAACTGCCAGGATGGCTGCAAAGGCAGCACAAAGAGCACTGGAGCAGGCCCAAGTGGATCCGGAAGAAGTTGATCTGATCCTTGTGGCAACCATTTCAGGTAATGAGATTCTTCCCTGTACAGCTTGCAGTGTGCAGGAGATGCTGGGGGCAGTTCGAGCCACCTGTTTTGACCTGAACAGTGCATGTACAGGATTTCTTTTTGCACTGAACACAGCACAGGCATATCTGAATAGCGGCATCTACCGGAATGCGCTTGTGATCGGGGCAGAAAGCCTTTCCAATCTTACCAATTGGAAGGATCGGGGAACCTGTATTTTATTTGGAGATGGTGCAGGGGCAGTTTTCCTGGAGGCAGATGAGAAGAGCAGATATGCACAGGTCACTCATTCAGAAGGGGAGAAGGGCAGAGCCCTCACCTGCAGCAGCAGAAACCAAAAGCAGTATGTGGAACATCCGGATGCGCAGGAAACCTACATGGAGATGGATGGCAGAGAGGTATTTAAGTTTGCTGTGTCTTGTGTGCCACAGGTGATCCGGGAGCTTTTGGAAAAGGAAAAGCTTTCTGGGGAAGAGATAAGATTTTATATTTTGCATCAGGCTAATATAAGAATTATTCAGTCTGTGGCAAAAAGACTTGGAGAAGCTGAAGAAAAATTTCCTGTAAATATTCAGGAATATGGCAATACTTCCGGGGCAAGCGTCCCTATTCTTTTGGATGAACTGAATCGAAAAGGATGTTTCAAGGCAGGAGATAAGCTGGTCTTGGCGGCTTTTGGAGCCGGACTGTCTTATGGAGCAAGCCTGCTGGAGTGGAAATAAAAAATAACGAGGAGAAAAGAACATGTTAGAAAGAATTAAAGAAATCGTAGCAGAATCACTGGGAACAGAGGCAGGAACATTAACAGAGAGCACGTCCTTTAAAGAGGATCTGGGAGCTGATTCACTGGATCTTTTTGAAATGGTTATGGCTCTGGAAGAGGAATTTAATGTGGAGATTCCTACAGAAGACCTGGAAGGAATCCAGACAATCGGAGATGTGGAAGCTTATATCCAGAACCGGGAAAAGTAAGAAGCAGTATTGCAAAAGTAAGAAATAGTACTTGAAAAGTAAGAAATAGTACTTGAAAAGTAAGAGGCAATATTGAAAAAAGTAAACAGTATTGTGAAAGCAAAGGACAGTGTTATGAAAACAAAAGTTACAGATTTACTTGATATACAATACCCCATTATACAGGGGGGAATGGCCTGGGTGGCCGAGCATCATCTGGCAGCCGCTGTATCAGAGGCAGGAGGCTTCGGTATTATTGGAGCAGCCAATGCACCGGCACAGTGGGTGCGGGAGCAGATCCGGCTGGCAAAAGAGAAAACAGATAAACCATTCGGGGTAAATGTAATGCTGATGAGCCCTTATGCAGATGAGGTTGCGCAGGTGATCGCAGAAGAGGGTGTAAAAGCAGTTACCACAGGTGCCGGAAATCCGGAAAAATATATGGAGATGTGGAAAAAAGCAGGGATCCGCGTGATCCCGGTAGTTGCCTCTGTGGCACTGGCAAAACGTATGGAGCGGTGTGGGGCAGATGCAGTGGTAGCCGAAGGATGTGAGTCCGGAGGCCATGTGGGAGAGACAACCACCATGGCACTGGTGCCCCAGGTAGCAGATGGGGTACAAATCCCGGTGATCGCAGCAGGCGGTATCGGTGACGGCCGTGGGATCGCAGCAGCATTTATGCTGGGAGCACAGGCAGTACAGATGGGCACCTGTTTTGTAGCAACAACCGAATGCCAGGTGCATCAGAATTATAAAGATATGATCCTGAAAGCAAAAGATATAGATACAAGAGTGACCGGACGTACTACAGGGCATCCGGTGCGGGCACTGAGAAATCAGATGACCAGAGAATATCTGAAAAAAGAGGCTGAGGGCGCACCTTTCGAGGAACTGGAGCAGCTTACACTGGGAGGCTTACGAAGAGCAGTAACAGAGGGAGATGTGAAAAACGGAAGCGTTATGTCCGGACAGATCGCAGGACTTATAAAAGAAGAAATGAGCTGCAAGGATTTGATCCAAAAGCTGATGAAGGAGACGGAAACTCTTTTGAAAGGAACTGCAGTTTATGAGTAGGATCGCATTTATATTTCCCGGCCAGGGAGTTCAGAAAGCAGGAATGGGAAAAGATTTTTATGAAAAATATCCGGCTTCTGCCAGGGTATTTGAACAGGTGTCCCACTGGCTGGATCTGGACATGCCACAGCTTTGCTTTGAAGAAAATGATAAACTGGATCTTACCGAATATACACAGGCAGCACTTTTAACAGCCTGTCTTGCTATGGAAAAAGCAACAGAAGAATATGGCCTGATCCCGGAGGTAACGGCAGGCTTAAGCCTGGGGGAATATTGCGCCATTGAAGCAACTGGCGGAATCAGCCTGAAGGATGCAGCTGTAACTGTACGTAAGAGGGGAATCCTTATGGAACAGGCAGTTCCTGCAGGAAAGGGAAGCATGGCGGCAGTGCTTGGTCTGACCGGACCGGAGATCGAAAAAGTGATAGAAAAGATAGATGGAGTGGAGATTGCCAATTATAACTGTCCCGGACAAATTGTGATCACTGGGGAAAAGGCAGCAGTGGAAATAGCGGCAGCGCAGTTGAAAACTGCAGGGGCAAGGAGAGTCCTTCCTTTAAAAGTCAGCGGCCCTTTTCACTCATCTATGATGGAAGCGGCAGGCAGGAAACTGGAAAAGGTACTTGAGACTACAGAAATCCAATCTCTAAAGATCCCTTATGTGACAAATGTTACGGCAAAGTATGTAACAGACCCTGCACAGATCCGTCCGCTGCTGGCCAGACAGATTTCCTCTTCCGTCCGCTGGCAGCAAAGTGTGGAGCAGATGATCAGTGCCGGGATCGATACCTTTGTGGAGATCGGACCAGGCAGGACGCTTACCGGTTTTATAAAAAAGATAGATAAAAATGTAAGGACCTTTAATATACAGACAGTAGAAGATCTGGAAAAAACAGCAGCAGAGATATGACGATAACAGAAATGTAACAGAGATGAAAATCTGATAGAAGCACAGATATGACAGATACAGGAATCTAATAAAAGCACAGACATGACAGATACAGAAATCTGACAGGAGGACAAAAAATGACCGGAAAAAGAGTTGCCCTTGTAACCGGTGCATCCAGGGGAATCGGGCGTGCCATTGCCTTACGGCTGGCAGCAGAAGGATGCTATGTGGTTATCAATTATAATGGCTCAAAGGAAAAAGCAGAAGAAGTGCAGCAGGAGATCCTGCAGGCAGGAGGCCAGGCCCATATTTATCAGTGTAATGTAGCTGATTTTCAGGCTTGTGGTGAAATGTTTAAAGATACGATCAGTAAAATGGGACATCTTGATATTCTGGTCAATAATGCAGGAATCACAAAGGATGGCCTTTTGATGGGAATGAGTGAAGAAGATTTTTCAAAGGTAGTGGATACCAATCTAAAAGGAACATTTTATTGTATCCGCCATGCTGCCAGAAATATGATCAAACAGAAAAAAGGCAGGATCATCAATTTAAGTTCTATTGTGGGTATTTCAGGAAATGCAGGCCAGGCGAATTATGCTGCATCTAAGGCAGGGGTGATCGGACTGACAAAATCAGCTGCAAAGGAGCTGGCATCCAGGGGAATTACTGTAAATGCAATCGCTCCCGGATTTATCTGCACAGACATGACCCAGGTTCTGCCGGAGCAGGTGAAGGAAAAAATCTGGGCGCAGATTCCTATGGGCGGATTTGGCGATCCCCAGGATGTGGCAGCAGCAGCGGCTTTTTTTGCATCAGAGGAAGCCGGTTATATTACCGGACAGGTGCTGATGGTTGACGGCGGAATGGCAATGTAGGAAAAGTGAGGACAAACATATATGAAACGTAGAGTAGTGGTCACAGGACTTGGCGCAGTAACACCTCTTGGAAATGATGCAGAATCCTTCTGGGAAGGTATCAAAGCCGGAAAAGTGGGGATCCAGAGCATTACAAGATTTGATACAACAGATTATAAAGTGAAGGTGGCTGCAGAGGTAAAGGGGTTTGAACCTGAAAAATATATGGATTTTAAGGCTGCAAAAAGAATGGAATTATTTTCAAAATACGGAGTAGCAGCTGCAAAAGAAGCACTGGCGGATTCCGGGATCTGCATGGAACAGGAGGATCCATACCGGGTAGGTGTGATCGTAGGATCCGGTGTGGGAAGCCTGCAGGCTATGACAGCTTCTCAGCAAAGGCTTTCCCAAAGAGGACCTTCTAAGGTGGATCCGCTTTTTGTTCCCAAAATGATCAGCAACATGGCTGCCGGAAATATTTCCATTGCCATCGGGGCAAAAGGTAAGTGTACCAATGTGGTCACTGCCTGTGCATCAGGAAGCCACTGCATTGGGGATGCTTTTCGGGCGATCCAGTATGGGGATGCAGAGGTGATCCTGGCAGGTGGCACAGAGGGATGTATCTGTCCTTTGGGAGTTGCCGGATTTACCAGTCTGACTGCATTAAGCACATCTTCAGATCCTTTTCGGGCTTCCATTCCATTTGATAAAGACCGTGCTGGCTTTGTAATGGGAGAAGGAGCAGGGATCGTAGTTTTGGAAGAACTGGAGCATGCCAAGAAAAGAGGTGCCCACATTCTGGCAGAGGTTGTGGGATATGGTGCTACCGCAGATGCTTTCCATATCACTTCTCCAGCGGAAGACGGAGCAGGCGCTGCAAGGGCGATGGAGGATGCTATGCATGAGGCTGGGATCGAACCGGAAGAGGTGGATTATATCAATGCACACGGCACAGGCACCCATTACAATGATCTGTTTGAAACAAGAGCCATTAAAGCTGCGTTTAAAGAGGCTGCATATAAAGTAAAGATCAATTCTACCAAGTCAATGACAGGGCATCTTTTAGGTGCTGCCGGCGGTGTGGAATTTATTGTATGTGTAAAATCAATTCTGGATGGTTTTATCCACCAGACAGTTGGAACAAAAGAAACAGAAGAGGAACTGGATCTGGATTATTGTATTGATGCACCGGTTCAGACTCAGGTTCGGTATGCTATGAGCAACTCTCTTGGATTCGGAGGCCACAATGCTTCTCTTCTGGTAAAACGCTATGAGGAGGAATGATCATGGAATTTGAACAGATACTGCAGCTTATCGACAAAATAGACGCCGCAGGAGTATCATCCTTTGAATATGAAAACAATGGACAAAAAATGTCCGTTAAATGGGATAGAGATAAAAAAGAAACCGTATACAGTGCAGCTCCTGTACCGGAAAAGGCAGCTATTTTGGAGAAGGAAGCAGAAACCGGAAATCTGGTAACATCACCTTTGGTTGGTACATTTTATGCGGCTCCTTCCCAGGATAGCCAGCCTTTTGTGAAAAAAGGGGATACAGTGAAAAAAGGCCAGGTGCTTGCCATTGTTGAGGCAATGAAGCTGATGAATGAGATTGAAAGTGAATTTGAAGGAATTGTGGCAGAAGTTTTGGTTGAAAACGGACAGGCGGTAGAATATGGTACCCCTCTGTTCAGAATCGAGGAAGCATGAATTATTTAGATACAAAGCAGATACAGCAGATCATTCCACACAGACATCCCTTTCTTCTGGTGGATTATATTGAAGATTATGAACCAGGGGAATTTGCGGTAGGATATAAATGCGTAACCTACAGAGAGGACTTTTTTAAAGGCCATTTTCCACAGGAACCTGTAATGCCAGGGGTGCTGATCCTGGAAGCATTGGCACAGACCGGCGCTGTTGCCATCCTGTCAAAGCCGGAAAACCAGGGGAAAATCGCCTATTTCGGAGGCCTTGATAAGTGTCGCTTTAAGACGAAGGTGCGTCCCGGAGACAAGCTGCGTCTGGAAACCAGGATCGTGAAGCAGAAAGGCCCGCTTGGAGTGGGAGAAGCAGTTGCAACCGTAGACGGGAAGATTGCTGTTAAAGCACAGCTTACATTTATGGTGGGGTAAAATATGATACGAAAATTGCTGGTGGCAAACCGGGGAGAGATTGCAGTAAGGATCATCCGCGCCTGCAGAGAATTGGGGATTGAGAGCGTAGCGGTTTATTCAGAGGCGGACAAGGATAGTCTTCATGCTCAGCTTGCTGATCAGGCAGTCTGCATAGGACCTGGTCCTTCAACGGAAAGCTATCTGAATATGGAAAGCATTATCAGTGCTACAATGACAACCGGCGCAGATGCCATACATCCAGGCTTTGGGTTTTTATCTGAAAATGCCCGTTTCGCACAAATATGTGAAAAGTGCGGCATTATCTTTGTAGGGCCTCCCTCTTCTGTGATCCGCAGTCTTGGAAACAAGCAGGAAGCCAGAAACACCATGGAAGCAGCCGGTGTTCCGGTGATTCCTGGGACGAAGGGGGCAGTTCTGGATATTGACGCAGGAAAAAAGGAAGCTGACAGGATTGGTTATCCGGTGATCATCAAGGCTGCCCTTGGCGGTGGCGGCAAGGGTATGCGCACAGCCTTTTCACCGGAAGAGTTTGAAAAAGCTTTCCTGACTGCAAAGAAAGAAGCGCAGATGGCCTTTGGGGACGGAACCATGTACATAGAGCATTTTGTGGAAAAGCCAAGACATATAGAATTTCAGATCCTTGCAGACCAGCAGGGAAATGTGATCCATCTTGGGGAAAGGGACTGTTCCATACAGCGGAATCATCAAAAGATGATCGAGGAATCGCCCTCTGCAGCTGTATCGGACAAGCTTCGCAGGAAGATGGGAAAAGCAGCTGTGAAGGCTGCAAAGGCAGCACATTATGTGAATGCAGGAACCATAGAATTCCTTCTGGAAAAGGATGAGAACTTTTATTTTATGGAAATGAATACCAGGATACAGGTAGAGCATCCGGTAACAGAGTGGGTCACTGGCATGGATCTGGTAAAGGAACAAATCCGTATCGCTTCCGGTCTGCCGCTTCAGGTCAGCCAGAAGGATGTACATGTACAGGGGCATGCTATTGAATGCAGGATCAATGCGGAAAACCCGGAGAAGAATTTCAGGCCTTCTCCCGGCACCATTTCAGATCTTCATTTTCCTGGCGGCCAGGGAATCCGTGTGGATACAGGTATTTATCCAGGATATACAGTACCGCCTTATTATGATTCCATGCTTGCAAAGTTGATCGTTCATGGAAGAACAAGAGAAGAGGCTATTGCCAAAATGAAAAGCGCATTGGGAGAAGTGGTGATCCAGGGAGTGGATACAAACATTGACTATCAGTTTGAAATCCTCAGTCATCCGGATTTCCAGAGCGGTAATTTTAATGTTGGATTTTTAAGTACCCATGAAATCGGGGGAGTGAAAGTAAATGAAATTTAACTGTACATTTAAACGGACAGTTGGCCGTAGCAGCCTGACAGCAGAAACAGTAAAGCCGGAGGTTCCGGAAGGACTTCTGAAAAAATGTAATGTATGTAAGTCGGCGGTGTTTGTGGAAGAGGTAAAGGACAACGATTATATATGCCCCCATTGCGGCAATTATTTTCGTGTTCATGCCTGGAGAAGAGTCCAGCAGATCGCAGATCCAGGGACTTTTGAAGAATGGGATGCAGGTTTGCCCCAGGAGAATCCGCTTCATTACAAGGGATATAAAGAGAAAATTGAAGGTCTTCAGGAAAAAACAGGACTGGATGAAGCCATCCTTACCGGTAAGGCAGAAATTGACGGAAATCCCACAGTGCTTGGAGTCTGTGACAGCAGGTTTATGATGGCAAGCATGGGAAGTGTAGTAGGAGAAAAAATCACCCGGGCAGTGGAGAGGGCTACCAGGGAACGGCTCTCCGTAGTGATTTTTGCCTGCTCCGGCGGAGCACGTATGCAGGAAGGTATTGTGTCCCTGATGCAGATGGCAAAAACATCAGCAGCACTGAAACGGCACAGTGATGCCGGCCTTCTTTATATCAGTGTGCTTACAAATCCTACTACTGGTGGTGTTACGGCAAGCTTTGCCATGGAGGGAGATATTATTCTGGCAGAGCCGGGAGCGTTGATCGGCTTTGCAGGACCAAGAGTGATCCGGCAGACCATCGGACAGAAATTGCCCAAGGGATTTCAAAAGGCTGAATTTCTCCTGGAGCATGGTTTCTTAGATGGGATCGTTGATCGAAAACAGATGAAAGCTACACTTTCACGTCTGCTGTCCATGCATCAGCATCAGGATACAAAAAGCGTATATCAGGGAAAAAAAGTTCTGAAAGAAGAAAAGCTTCAGGATAAAAGTGCCTGGGAGCGTGTGCAGCTTGCAAGGGATAAGGAACGTCCAACAGGGAAAGATTATCTTGCACTGTTATTTGATGAATTTACGGAACTGCATGGAGACAGACGATATGGAGATGATCCTGCCGTGATCGGAGGAATAGGGCGTTTTCATGGAAATCCTGTGACAGTGATCATCCAGGAAAAAGGGCAGGGAACAAAAGACAGTATTGCCAGAAACTTTGGGATGGTTTCACCGGAAGGATATCGTAAATCCCTGCGTTTGATGAAGCAGGCAGAGAAGTTCAAAAGACCTGTGATCTGTTTCGTGGATACTCCGGGAGCATTCTGCGGGATGGAGGCTGAAGAACGGGGGCAAGGGCAGGCGATTGCAGAAAACATTTATGAATTATCTGCTCTTAAGGTACCTGTTCTGTCCATTGTGATCGGAGAAGGGGGAAGCGGCGGAGCTTTGGCTCTTGCTGTGGCTGATCAGGTATGGATGTTGGAAAATTCCATCTATTCTGTCCTTTCCCCGGAAGGCTTTGCTTCAATTTTGTGGAAGGATGCAGGAAAAGCCAGGGAAGCAGCCCAGGTGATGCGGCTTACTGCCGGGGATCTGAAAAAGCTTGGTATTGTGGAGCATGTTTTTTCTGAAAAGGAGCCTCTTACACGAGCCAATATGACAGACATGGGAGAGAAAATGGACCAGGCGATTGGTACATTCCTTACATTGTACGAGAAAATGGATCCAGAGGAGCTTTTGGAAAAACGGTATAACAGATTTCGTAAAATGTAGATGAAATCCGGAAAGCAGACGGAAATCGGAAAGCAGACAGAAATCGTAAAGCAGACAGAAACTCAAACCACAAATGCTGCGGAAATTCAAATTCAAATTTACGAATCCAAATGTCACGGAAACACATGGTGCAAAAATCCCCGGTTTATGCTATACTGTGTACACTTGAACAACAACGGACAGCAACGGACAAGCAGGAGCACAAGCTGCTCCCTGTATACAAATTAATTGGAATAGCCCATAAGGCGGGGGGAAGGACCATATTGAATGATAAGGAAGTAATCAACGATGTGCTGGTAAATCTTTTTAATGAGATCATGGAGCTGGAAGAACAGGCCATTATCACAGATGAGTATAAAGATATTACCAATAATGATATGCATATTATCGCTGCCATTGGTCTTGGAGAAAAAAAGATGTCCGATATAGCGGCAGAACTGAATATTACGGTAGGCTCCCTGACCATTGCCATGAATGCACTGGTTAAGAAAGGGTATGCGCAGAGAGAACGCAGTGAGAAGGACAGAAGAGTTGTTTTTATCCATCTTACGGTTAAAGGGCGTAAAGCCTTTCATCATCACGCAGAGTATCACAGGCAGATGACAGATGCAGTGGTGAGTGCTTTATCGGACAATGAAGTAGGTGTTCTGGCGAAGGCACTGGAGAAGCTGTCTGTTTTCTTCAGGCAGTACCAGAAATAACCGAAGGCAGGACAGACAGATGATATCCATAGAACTGGAGAATTTTAACATAAGGCAGATCATGGAATCCGGACAATGTTTCAGGATGGATGAAACAGATACAGACTGTTTTACTGTGATCGCAGGTAAGAAATACGTAGAAGTAAGGCAAAAAGGGCAGGTAGTGGATTTCGACTGTTCTCAGGAGGATTTCCTTTTCTTCTGGATCCCATACTTTGACCTTGATGCAGATTACAGCAGATATATACAGTCAGTGAATCCCAGGGACAGATATTTATGTGCAGCCGCACAGCATGGACAGGGAATCCGTATACTTCGTCAGGATCTGTGGGAAATGCTGGTCACATTTCTTATTTCGCAGCAGAATAATATACGCAGGATCCGCAGGTGCATTGAGAATATCTGTACACGGTACGGAGAAAGAATCATTTTGCCGGATGGCAGGGAATATTATGGCTTTCCAAAGCCACAGGCTTTGGCCACCGCATCTGAAGAAGATCTGCGGGCATGCAATCTGGGATACCGTGCTAAATATATTCATCAGGCCGCACTGGATGTGGCAGACGGGCAGATCAATCTATCAGAGATTCAATCAATGTCTTACAAAAAAGCACGGGAAGCTTTGATGGAAATCTATGGCGTAGGTGGGAAAGTGGCAGATTGCATCTGTTTGTTTGCCTTGCACCAGCTGGATGCGTTTCCGGTGGATACCCATATACGCCAGGTACTGGATCAGCACTACAAAAGAGGCTTCCCTAACCGCCGCTATAAAGGGATGCGTGGTGTGATGCAGCAGTATATTTTTTATTATGAACTTACAGGGGTTCCTTCCGGCGATAAATAAGCTCCCTGATGCTTTGCTATATCACTGGATTTTCTTTTGTAGTACAAAATCAGGTAACGGAATCAATCGCCAGTTCATCTTCTGAGTTAGAGGATGAACTTTTTTTGCCTTCGATCACTACTTTGTTAGGCAGACATACAATGGTTCCGCCGTTTTTGTCAATTGCATGCTGTTTCATACACAAATGGTCCGGGCAGTCAGCCCAGATCATTTTTATTTCCCCGTCTTTTATTTCACACCGATTGGTATCTCCTATGGAGATCACCTGATCTTTGGATAAAGAATAGGTGCCATATTCTTTGCCTGCCACTGTAATGCGTACTGTGGAAAGATCACCCTTGTCCATAAGGTGGGTACCTGCCCACAAAAGTGCTGCAGCTGCAAGGATTCCCAGGATAAATAGGATTTCTTTTTTTTTCAAAGTTTCACCTGCCTGTATGTAAATGATGCCAGCCAAAAGCTGCCAGCCAAAATCCACCAGCCAAAAGCCTCTGGTGCATATGCGTGTAAGCAGCTATTGGCTTTGTCGTTTCATAATTTCGCTTAATCGAAAATATCATAGCATAAGAAAATATGCATGTCAAAAAAGTGGGACGGTGTATGTGAATGCTTATTGAGCTGCTATTCACTTCGCTCATAGTAATAAAAATCCACAATAATCACAGAAAAGCAAAAAAATAATTGTATAATCCTGCCAGATAATGTACTATATTGGATATAGAATTGTGCAATGGATACAAATACATACTAGCGAACGACGCAAAGTAAGGAGGAAACCAATGTTAGATCAATCTTATTACAACAAGGCGGATGAGATTATCGCACACTATGGTCGGAAAGCAGCATCGCTGATCCCCATCATGCAGGACATCCAGGCAGAATACCGGTACCTGCCAGGGGAACTGCTCACCTATGTGGCGAAAGAGATCGGGGTAAAAGAAGCCAAAGCATACAGCGTGGCTACCTTTTATGAGAACTTTTCATTTGAGCCAAAAGGGAAATACGTGATCAAGGTCTGTGACGGAACAGCCTGTCACGTAAGAAAATCACAGCCTGTGAAAGAGGCACTGATGAAAGAACTGGGTCTGACAAATAAAAAGCATACCACAGACGATATGCTTTTCACAGTAGAGACAGTTTCCTGTCTGGGAGCCTGTGGACTTGCGCCTACCCTGACTGTAAACGATGAAGTACATCCGAAGATGACGGAAGAAAAAGCCATAGAACTTTTGAACCGGCTGAGAGGAGAAAGCGTATGAGTATAAGAAATGGAGAAGAACTGTTAAACAAACAGAAAGAAGTAAATGAAAAGATCCGCTCCTATACCTGTCGTGTACTTGTATGTTCAGGTACAGGCTGTATTGCCTCCGGCGCACAGAAGATCTATGAGGAGATGAAGGTGCTGTGCCGGGATGTGGACGGAGTAAAGGTGGAAATGCAAAAAGATATCCCTCATACAGGCGTGATCAAGACTGGCTGTCAGGGATTATGCGAGCTGGGGCCTTTGATGAGGATAGAGCCTTACGGATATCAGTATGTACATGTGCAGCCGCAGGACTGTAAAGAGATCGTAGAGCGTACAGTTCTGGAAGGAAAGCCAGTAGAGCGTCTGTTTTACAGAGAGAAGGACACTGTCTGTCCCCACCCGGAGGACATTCCTTTCCTAAACCTTCAGACAAGGGTGGTACTGGAAAATTGTGGAAAGATCGATGCAGAATCTATTGACGAATATATTGCAGTTGGCGGATACCAGGCACTGGCAAAGGCACTGGAATCCATGACTCCTGATGATGTGATACAGGAGGTGACAAAGTCAGGCCTCAGGGGCCGTGGCGGCGCCGGATTCCCGGCAGGGAAGAAATGGTCCCAGGTGGCAAGACAGGCCGAAAAGATCCGCTATGTTGTATGTAATGGTGATGAAGGCGATCCTGGTGCATTTATGGACGGGTCTGTTATGGAAGGCGATCCATATAAGATGATCGAAGGTATGACCATTGCTGCTTATGCAGTTGGCGCAGAAGAAGGCTATATCTATGTACGTGCAGAATATCCTCTCTCTGTAAAGAGACTGCGTATGGCTATTGAACAGGCAGAGAATTACGGATTTCTGGGAGATAACATCCTGGGAACAGGAATTAATTTCCATTTACATATCAACAGAGGTGCAGGTGCATTTGTATGTGGTGAGGGATCTGCACTTACAGCATCTATTGAAGGCAACCGGGGCATGCCCCGTGTAAAGCCTCCCCGTACAGTGGAGAAAGGACTGTGGGGCAAGCCTACGGTACTGAACAATGTGGAAACCTATGCCAATGTGCCCAAGATCATTCTTCAGGGGGCTGACTGGTTCCGGACCATCGGTACAGAAGGAAGCCCGGGCACCAAAACCTTCTCCCTTACAGGCGCCATTGAGAATACCGGATTGATCGAGGTGCCTATGGGTACTACGTTGCGCCATATCATTTATGATATTGGCGGCGGACTGAAAAAGGGAGCAGCCTTTAAAGGCGTACAGATCGGCGGACCTTCCGGTGGATGTCTGATCATGGATCAGCTGGATGTGCCCCTGGATTTTGACTCGGTAAAGAAGCTGGATGCGATCATGGGATCCGGCGGACTGGTTGTTATGGATGAAAACACCTGTATGGTAGAGGTTGCACGTTTCTTCATGAATTTTACCCAGAGGGAAAGCTGTGGTAAATGCGTACCTTGCCGTGAGGGAACCAAGCGTATGCTGGAGATCCTGGAAAGGATCGTAGATGGCAAAGGCGAAATGTCAGATCTGGATCAGCTGGAAGAACTGGCAAATATGGTTCAAAGTATGGCACTTTGCGGTCTTGGCAAAAGCGCACCGCTTCCTATAATCAGTACTCTGCACCGCTTCAGGGATGAATACGAGGAGCATATCAGGGATAAGAAGTGCCGTGCAAAGGTATGTACTGCACTGCGTCAGTTCCATATCAATCAGGAATTCTGTATCGGCTGCGGCAAGTGTGCAAGAAACTGTCCGGCAGGTGCAATTTCAGGACTGATCAAGCATCCTCATCATATAGACAATACTCTTTGCATCAAGTGCGGCGCATGTAAAGATAACTGTAATTTTGATGCGATTTATGTGGAAGCATAGGAAGGGGGTATATTATGGGATATATGATGATTGACGGTAGAAAAATAGAGTTTACCGATGAAAAAAATGTGCTGTCCGTGATCAGGAAAGCAGGAATAAATATTCCAACATTGTGCTACCATTCTGAGGTGTCCACATTTGGAGCCTGCCGTTTGTGTATGGTAGAGGATGAAAGGGGCAAGATGTTTGCATCCTGTTCTGAAGAACCAAAGGATGGGATGACCATTTACACCAATTCAGGACGAATTAAGAAATACAGGAAGCTGATCGTGGAGCTGCTTCTGGCGGCTCATTGCCGCGACTGTACTACCTGTGTGAAAAGCGGAGAGTGTATTCTCCAGGAGCTGGCACACCGTCTTGGGGTGAATACCATCCGTTTTGAAAATACCAGGGAGCCCTATGAGCTGGATACAAGTTCTCCTTCTCTTGTAAGGGATCCTAACAAATGTATCCTTTGCGGAGACTGTGTACGTGCCTGTGAAGAGCTTCAGGGGATTGGTGCGCTGGGCTTTGCATTCCGTGGTACGGACGCTATGGTCATGCCTGCATTTAACAAAAAGATTGCCCAGACCGATTGCGTGAACTGTGGACAGTGCCGTATTTATTGTCCTACAGGTGCGATTTCCATCAAGACCCATACAGATCTGGTATGGGATGCACTGGCTGATCCAAATGTACGGGTGGTGGCACAGATCGCACCGGCAGTACGTGTTGCAGTAGGGGATCATTACGGGCTGTCAAAGGGCAGAAGTGTTATGGGCAAGATCGTAAATGCCCTGCACAGAATGGGATTTGACGAAGTATACGATACCTCTTTCAGTGCAGATCTTACCATTATGGAGGAGAGTGCAGAATTTCTTGACCGGATCAAAAAAGGAGAAAAACTTCCGCTGCTCACATCCTGCTGCCCGGCATGGGTGAAATTTATTACAGATCAGTACAAGGATTACATCCCTAATCTTTCTACCTGCAGATCTCCACAGGGGATGCTTTCCGCTGTGATCAAGGAATATTTCCGGCAGCCGGAACATCAGGATGGAAAGAAGACGGTTATGGTTTCCATTATGCCATGTACAGCCAAGAAGGCAGAAGCGATCCGGCCCAACAGCTTTACCCACGGAGAACAGGACACAGACATTGTGATCACCACTACAGAGCTGATCCGTATGATCGATAATTTCGGTATCGACTTTGCTCCGCTGGATCCGGAAGCCTGCGATATGCCATTTGGCTTTGGCTCAGGCGGCGGCGTGATCTTTGGCGTAACAGGCGGTGTTACAGAGGCAGTTCTCCGTCGTCTCACAAAAGATCACCGCAAAGAATCTATGCATGAGATCGCAGAATGTGGTGTGCGCGGGGATGAAGGCATTAAAGAGTTTTCCGTTATGTATGAAGGAATGGAAATAAAGATCTGTGTTGCCAATGGACTTGCAAATGCACGGAAAGTGATGGATCAGGTGAAAAATGGAGAGAAAGAATACCATCTGATCGAGGTTATGGCCTGCAGACGGGGATGTATCATGGGCGGCGGTCAGCCTACAAGAGCCGGTGACAGGACCAAGGCATTAAGGGCAAAAGGGCTTTATAATGCAGACAATACCATGATCATCAAAAAGTCAGATGAAAACCCGCTGGTAGTAGAGCTGTACAACGGACTTCTGAAGGGAAAAGAACACGAATTGCTTCACAACAAATCTTATGAATGATATCAGCTGGGAGTCAATCCCCCAGCTGATATAGCCTCCAGCAGGATTGCAGAGGTGCGCAGGAGAAGTATGTCATGCAATTGCATGACGCGCACCTCGCAGCAAGAATGCCGAGGCATTCTTGTAACTGTGAAGATACTGAACAGTTACACGACTTTTAAGTATGACCTGAGACTAAGGAGGGGCAAAAGACATGAAGAAAAAAATGATATCCGTATTGCTGACAGCAGGACTCTTGGCAGGAACGCTGGCAGGAAACTGCGTTACAGTTCCAGCAGAGGAAAAAGCATCTGACAAGATTGCTATAGGCGCCTTAAAAGGACCAACTGCCATGGGCATGGCACAGCTGCTGGATGATGACAGCTATGATTTTACCATAGCAGCATCCCCAGACGAGATCATACCGCAGATCGTGCAGGGAAATGTAGATATAGCAGCTGTTCCATCCAATCTGGCGGCAGTGCTGTATCAGAAGACACAGAAGAATGTAAGCGTACTGGCTGTGAATACACTGGGCGTTCTCTACCTGGTGGAAAATGGAGAATCCATACAGTCTGTGGAAGACCTGAAAGGAAAAACTATTTATGCCAGCGGAAAAGGCGCTACACCGGAGTATGCCCTGGAATATGTATTAAGTGCAAATGGGATCGATCCGGAAAAGGATGTGACCATTGAATATAAGTCAGAACATGCGGAAGTAGTTGCAGCTCTGGCAAATGACCAGACAGCAGCAGGGCTTTTGCCCCAGCCCTTTGTTACAACTGCATTGATGAAGAATGACAGCCTTCGGGTGGCTTTGGATCTGAATCAGCTGTGGCAGGATGGAGTTTCTGATGACAGCCAGCTGGTAACAGGAGTGGTTGTTGTAAGAAATGATTATCTTAAGGAGCATGAGGCTGATGTGGATGCTTTTATGGATGCATATCAAGCGTCCGTAGAATTTGTAAACAGCGATCCGGATCAGGCTGCAAAGATCATTGGCGCCCATGACATTATTGCTGAAGAAGTGGCTAAAAAGGCCATCCCTGACTGCAGTATCGTATTTGTAGAGGGAGAAGAGATGCAGACCATGCTGTCCGGATATTTGAGCACACTGGAACAGCAGAACCCTGAGATGGTTGGAGGACAGCTTCCGGATGATGATTTCTACTACGCACGATGAGGCCCAAAATAACAGGCTCAGGTGGAAAAGCTATACAATAAGAATACTGGCAGCTGCCTTCTGGATCCTGGTATGGCAGCTGGCCAGTATGTGGCTGAAACAGGAGATCCTTCTGGCATCTCCTGTTTCTGTTGTAAAAAAATTGTGGCAGTTTTTGCCTCAGGCAGATTTCTGGAAAACTGTGGGATTCAGCTTTGTGCGGATTGTTTCCGGATTTCTTCTGGGGCTTTTTGCAGGAACCATATTGGCTGCCGCAGCCTGTGGATGTAAAGTGCTGGAGATCCTGCTGGCGCCTGTTGTAACGGTTATGAAGTCGGTCCCTGTTGCTTCATTTATTATCTTGTGCTTGATCTGGCTTCCATCCAGGAATCTTTCTGTATTTATAACGTTTCTTATGGTGTTTCCGGCAGTTTATACAAATGTATGCCAGGGCATCCGGGAAACCGACCGGGAGCTTTTGGAAATGGCCCAGGTGTTTCAGGTCAGCTTTGGAAGAAAGGTGCGGTATATTTACATTTCACAGGCTGCCCCTTATTTTCAGGCTGCCTGCCGTCTGGCACTGGGGCTTTGCTGGAAAGCCGGAGTCGCTGCAGAGGTGATCGGGATCCCAGGCGGATCGATAGGGGAGAAGCTGTATCATGCAAAAATATATTTAAATACACCGGATCTTTTTGCATGGACCATTGTGATCATCGGAATCAGCGTGCTGTTTGAAAAATTGTTTCTGACCGGAATAGGCGCACTTGTGGAAAGGATGGGAAAATAAAAATGGATCTGAGCATCCGGAATTTATGTAAAGCTTATCATGGACAAGTGGTGTTGCAGGATTTTTCCTATTGCTTTCCAGAAGGGAAAACCACCTGTATTATGGGCAGATCAGGATGCGGGAAAACAACACTTCTGAATCTGATCCTGGGATTGGAACTCCCGGATACAGGAACCATACAGGGAAACAAAGAACCTATGGCAGCTGTTTTTCAGGAGGACAGACTTTGCCGGAATCTTACCGTACAGGCGAATATCCGTCTGGTAAATAAAAGGCTTTCGGAGGAAAGGATTTGGGAACTTCTTGCTGCTGTAGACCTGGAAGAGGCCTGGGACAAAAAAGCGGGCGAATTAAGCGGCGGTATGTGCCGCAGAACTGCCATCGCAAGAGCACTGGCAGCAGACCGGAACTGTATTCTTATGGATGAGCCTCTTTCCGGACTGGATCCGGATACCAGGATCAAAGTTTTGGATACCATAAAAAAATACACCAAGGGAAAGACCCTGCTTTTGGTAACACATGAAAAACAGGATGCTTTTTCCCTTGGTGCAGATAAAATATTGGAAATGTAGTAATGTTTCAGCAATTAGCATCTTGCAGGATATTCTCACATTTCTTGCATACTGTAGAATCTTTTGGTATCTTTTTACAGATTCCTTTCACAGATATCAAATAGACAGCATCTGTCACAGTGAGGCTGTGTCCTTGCTGTGCAGATTTCTCTTCCGTGCCACACAAGGCGGTGACACAGATCACTGCCCTCTTCTGGCGGAATGATCTTCCATAATTCCATTTCTACTTTTTTCGGGTCTTTGATTCCATTTACAAGTCCGATCCTGTTGGAAAGACGGATACAGTGGGTATCTGTTACAATGGCGGGCTTACCGAATACATCTCCCATGATCAGATTGGCGCTTTTGCGGCCCACACCGGGTAAAGACAGAAGAGCGTTAAAATCTTCGGGAACCTTGTCATTATATTTTTCATGAAGCATTTTCATACAGGCACTGATATCTCTTGCCTTGCTTTTGCCAAGACCGCAAGGCTTTACGATAGCCTCGATCTCTTCCGGAGCTGCCGAAGCCAGGGCCTTTACACTTGGATATCTGGCAAAAAGATCTTGTACTACTACATTTACCCTTGCATCTGTACACTGGGCTGCCAGACGGACGCTTACAAGAAGCTTCCAGGCCTGGTCATAATCCAAGGTACAGTCTGCATCCGGATATGCGGTTTTTAATCGTTTGATGACTTCAAGAGCCAGTTCTTTTTTTGTCATAAGTACCTCTTTATTATTGGTCATTGATAATAGGATGTTGGGGGCAAAAGCATTTCTAGTACAGGCTGCGCCTGCTGATATGTTGAAATGCAAAGTAAAAAATGATCCCTTTCACTATGCTTGTAGCGGTAAGTGCCCACCAGATCCCGTCAAGTCCAAGGGAAGTGGCGGAAAGAACCATGGCAAGCGGGATACGCATACCAGTAAAAATAATACTGATAATACTGCAAAGCTTTGTTTTTCCAAGACCGGACAATGCACCTATGGTCATCAGCTCCACACTCATAAAGGCTTCCCCAAATCCGATGATGGTCAGGTAACTAACGGAAATCAGCACTACATCCTTTTCATGGAAAAACAGGGAGGAAATAGGGCCGGGGATCAATACAAAGGCTGCAGTGATCAAAAGCCCCCAGGCAACCAGCAGCCGAAAGGAAATGCTGTATCCTTTCCGGATACGGTCCGTCTTTCTTGCACCATAATTCTGTCCCATGAAAGCATTTAGAGCAGCACCGAAGCCGTCGGCAGTATTCCAGGACAGGGATTCGATCTGTCCGCCTACACGCTGGACTGCAATAGCACCTGCACCAAAGCCGGAAACCATACGGGTCAGGATCATGGAGATCAGGCAGTAAATGCTGCCTTGCAGTGCGGTGGGAATCCCAATGCGGAAAACATCTTTATAATAGCTGGAAGCAGATCTGCGTAAAGGGTTGGAATGACGCAGGATATTGGTTTCACTGTGATCCTTAACAAGGCTGACAACAAGTACTGCCAGCACCAGAAACTGGGAAGTGACAGTGGCAGCTGCAGCACCAACAACCTCCAGTCTTGGAAAAGGTCCCACTCCAAGGATCAGCACAGGATCCAGAACCATATTCAGCACAAGCCCCAGGAAGTTAGCCTTCAGGGGAGTTTTGGAATCTCCCTGGGCTGTATAAAGTCCGGTCAGAGTCTGAGTCAGGTAAGGGAGCAGGATCAGTCCACAGGTGATCAGCATGTAGACCCTGGCACTGGCATAAGCTTCCGGATCTGTCAGATTAAAAAAGTGAAGCAGAGGATCTGTAAAAAGCAGGCAGAGTGCAGTAAAAAAAAGACCAAACAGGATGGTCAGCTGCAGAGCTACATCTGCATAGCGGATAGAGGCCTCCCGATCTTTACGGCCAAGGGCCTGTGCCATATTTACCTGTCCGCCCATACGCGACAGGGAACAAAGTCCCTGGGAAAGCCATACGTACATGCCGCCTACGCCTACTCCTGCAACTGCCTTGGAACCAAGCATTCCGATCCAGGCCATATCAGTGATATTGTAGGCTGTAGCCAGAAAAGAAGATGCCATAATAGGCAGTGCCAGCTCCGTAAGGGTAGAAAGAATCGGGCCGGAGGTAAGATTTAATTGTTTGTTCTTCATATTTCATTATCCATTCGTTTTAATATCATTATTACATACCATTCTATACGGTATAAAAGGATTTTGCAAGGGAAGAGTTTTGTGGTAGAATCAAAGAAAAAAAATAGGAAACAACAGGAGGTGAGAGGATGGCAGAAAACGGAACACTTCATGCCCCAAAGGTGGACGAAACCCTGAAAGAACTGGGCCGACATGGCTCATTTGAACTTCCCGTAGAAACCTACACCGACAACTGTGTGATCTTCCATTCCTTGTACAACCACTGGCACAAAGAAATGGAGATCATCTGCATCGAAAAAGGCTGTGGCCTGGCAAAGCTGAACAGAGAAACCATTCGTCTGAAACAAGGAGATATCCTGATGGTCAATAGCGGAGTCATTCACGGCATACGATCAGACCTTCGGAATTATCTGTATTACAAAAGTATTGTATTTGACCTGAATTTTCTGTCCAGTCCGGCAGGGGATCTGTGCCAGGAGCGGCTGATCTCCCTTCTTGCTGAGAATCAGGCAGAGTTTACCCATTTGATATCGCCAGGAGACCGTGGCTATGAACACATTTTCCGCCTGTTTTATCAGATTCATGATTGCCACAGAGAGAAAAAGCCCTTCTATTATGTACAGCTGAAAAGCTTATTTTACGAATTTTTTTATCAGATGCTGATAGGAAATTACATTGTTCCTGCAGATACAGAACAGAACAGGAATCTTGCATCCATAAAAATGGTTTTGGATTATATTAATGAACACTATCAGGAACAGCTGACTGTGAAAGAGTTAACAGAGATGTCCAATTACAGTGAGTATTATTTCATGAAACTTTTTAAGCAATACACAGGCAAGACGGTAGCATCATACCTGAATGATTTCCGCCTGGAAAAGGCGAAAGTCCTGCTTTTGCATTCAGACCGTTCCATTACGGAAATCGCTTTGGATGTCGGCTTTAATAATACAAGCTACTTTATTAAAAAGTTCCAGCAGGCCAATCTGGTTTCACCGCATAAATATCGCAAAAATATGTCATAACATAACAGTTTTGTTGTATTTTTGTGTCTTTCATCCGTGCTAAGATTATATCATCAAAAAGAGCAAAGAACGAAGATGCAAAAAGGCGCGTATGAAAAGGTCTGAATATACAGACCAATGGATGAAAGGAGAAACAATGGAAGCTTTAAAGACAATGATCAATGACATGTTCCACAAAGACTGTTCTTCCTGTACAAATGAAGAGATTTATACAGCTCTTCTTACTTACACAAAGGAAGCACTGGAAGAAAAAGGTTATCACAACGGAAAAAAGAAAATTTATTATATTTCTGCAGAGTTCCTGATCGGAAAGCTGCTTTCTAACAATCTGATTAACCTTGGCATTTATGATCAGGTTGCAGATTACTTAAAAGAGAACGGCAAATCCCTTGCTGAGATTGAAGAGGTTGAGCCGGAACCATCTCTTGGAAATGGCGGGCTTGGACGTCTGGCAGCATGTTTCCTGGATTCTATTGCAACACTGGGACTGCCGGGAGAAGGTATCGGTCTGAATTATCACCTGGGTCTGTTTAAACAGGTATTCAAAGACAGACTTCAGAATGAGACACCGAACCCATGGATCACCAACAATACATGGCTTACACCTACAGATGTAACATATACTGTACCGTTCCACGGATTTGAACTTGAGTCTAAAATGTATGATATTGCAGTTGCAGGCTATCAGAATAAAGCAATCCATCTTCATTTATTTGATATTGATATTGCAGATGAGAGCATGGTTCATGATGGCATTGCATTCAATAAAAAAGACGTACTTCATAACCTGACTCTGTTCCTGTATCCGGATGACAGTGATGATGACGGAAGAAAGCTTCGTATCTATCAGCAGTACTTTATGGTAAGCAATGCTGCACAGCTGATCCTGGACGAGGCAGTGGCCAAAGGATGCAACCTTCATGACCTGGCTGATTACGCAGTTGTACAGATCAACGATACACATCCAAGTATGATCATTCCTGAGTTCATCCGTCTGCTGACTGCAAAAGGCATTGACTTTGAGGAAGCAAGCGATATCGTTGCAAAGGTTTGTGCTTATACCAATCATACGATCCTTGCAGAGGCACTTGAGAAATGGCCAATGAGCTATCTGGAAGAGGTTGTTCCTCATCTTGTTCCTATTATCAAACAGCTGGATGAGAAGGTTAAGAGAAAATATCCTCAGGAATCCGTTGCGATCATTGACAGCAACAACCTGGTGCATATGGCACATATGGATATCCACTATGGCTATTCCATCAATGGTGTGGCAGCACTTCACACAGAGATCCTTAAGAACAGCGAGTTGAAGCAGTTCTATGATATCTATCCTGAGAAATTCAATAATAAAACAAATGGTATCACATTCCGTCGCTGGCTGATGTATTGCAACCATCCTCTGACAGAACTGATCACATCCCTGATCGGAGACGGATTTAAGAAAAACGCATTTGAACTGGAAAAACTTCTTGCATATAAGGATGATCAGGAAGTATTGAATAAGATCCTGTCTATCAAGACCGATGCAAAGAAGGTGTGCAAAGATTTCATCCTTTCCAACACAGGTGTTGAGATTGATGAGAACAGTATCTTTGATATCCAGATCAAACGTCTTCACGAGTACAAACGTCAGCAGCTGAATGCTCTGTACATTATTTATAAATACCTGGAGATCAAAGGCGGCAAGAAGCCGGAGAAGCCTGTAACCTTCATCTTTGGTGCAAAGGCAGCTCCTGCATATGTGATCGCAAAGGACATCATCCATCTTCTTCTTACACTTCAGGATCTGATCAAAAATGATCCGGATGTAGCTCCATACATGAAGGTTGTAATGGTAGAGAACTACAATGTAAGCGCAGCTGAGAAACTGATCCCTGCATGTGATATTTCAGAGCAGATTTCTCTGGCATCTAAAGAGGCTTCCGGTACAGGTAACATGAAGTTCATGCTGAACGGTGCGGTAACTCTTGGTACTATGGATGGTGCAAACGTAGAGATCAGTGATCTGGTTGGCGAGGATAACATCTATATCTTCGGACAGTCCAGCGAGCAGGTTATCCAGCACTATGAGAAGGCAGATTACAATTCAAAAGCTATCTATGAAGGCAATGCAGATATTAAGAAATATGTGGATTTCATTGTCAGCGATCAGGTGCTTGCACTTGGACATGAAGAGAACTTAAGAAGACTTCACAATGAGCTTGTGAACAAAGACTGGTTTATGACTCTTCTTGACCTGGAAGACTATATTAAGGTTAAGAACCAGGCTCTGGCAGATTATACAGACAGAGAGAAATGGGCTAAGAAGATGCTTGTGAACATTTCAAAGGCTGGGTTCTTCTCATCTGACAGAACCATTGAGCAGTACAATGAGGATATCTGGCATCTCACAAAATAAATTTCAGGTAAGATAAGTTACAGGCAGGATAAGTAATTTACAGGCAATATAGATTAATTGCAGGCAGAACCTGTACAGAAATAAAAAAGACAGAACTGTATCGTGTAGGACGGCAGTTCTGTTTTTTTATGTACTAGGAAATTCCAACGGAATTTCCTAGTACATAAAAAAGCCCTACCGGGCAGGAGCGCACTGTGGCGGAAGGGTAGATGTCGCTTAATGCGACCCGCCACAGGCGGAGAATCCTGCTTTGCAGGATTCTTTCTTGACGGGATGCTCCTTAATACATTTTGGCCTTATTTTTTCTTGCGTAAAGAACAGGAATAGTCTATACTGTAACACAACAGGCAGTGTGGGACGGATGAGATCCATATTGCTATCGATAATGTAATATGAAGAGAAAGAGGACAGATTATGAACCTTACAACAGTTAAAGAGATTTACAGAAACAGAGATAAATATCTGGATCAGGAGATCACAGTAGGCGGCTGGGTACGCAGCGTGCGTGATTCCAAAACATTCGGATTTATTGTTCTCCATGATGGTACCTATTTTGAAACACTGCAGGTAGTTTACCATGACAATATGGAGAATTTTGCACAGATCAGCAAGCTGAACGTAGGCGCAGCTATTATTGTAAAAGGTACTCTGGTAGCTACTCCCCAGGCAAAGCAGCCTTTTGAGATCCAGGCTTCTGAGATCACACTGGAGGGAGCATCTGCACCGGATTATCCTCTTCAGAAGAAACGTCATAGCCTTGAGTATTTAAGAACCATGACCCATCTGCGTCCACGTACCAATACCTTCCAGGCTGTATTTCGTGTACGTTCCCTTTGCGCATATGCGATCCATAAGTTTTTCCAGGAGAGAGGTTTTGTGTATGTGCATACACCACTGATCACAGGAAGTGACTGTGAGGGTGCAGGAGAGATGTTCCAGGTCACTACACTTGACCTTGTAAATACACCTGTAGATGATCAGGGGAAGATCGATTACAGCAAAGACTTCTTCGGAAAAGAGACCAACCTTACTGTCAGCGGACAGCTGAACTGTGAGACTTTTGCACAGGCATTCCGCAATGTATATACCTTTGGACCTACCTTCCGTGCAGAGAATTCCAATACCACCCGCCATGCAGCAGAGTTCTGGATGATCGAGCCGGAGTGTGCATTTGCTGATCTTCAGGATGATATGGATCTGGCAGAGGCTATGTTGAAGTATGTGATCAATTTTGTGTTGGAGAATGCACCGGAGGAGATGAACTTCTTCAATTCTTTTGTTGATAAGGGGCTTCTGGACAGACTGAACCATGTGGTTAATTCTGAGTTTGGCCGTGTGACCTATACAGAGGCTGTAGAGCTTCTTGAGAAGAACAATGACAAATTCGATTACAAGGTATCCTGGGGATGTGACCTTCAGACAGAGCATGAGCGCTATCTGACAGAGCAGATCTTTAATAAACCTATCTTTGTTACGGATTATCCAAAGGAGATCAAAGCCTTCTATATGAAGCAGAACCAGGATGGCAAGACAGTGGCAGCCATGGACTGTCTGGTACCGGGCATTGGCGAGATCATCGGAGGAAGCCAGAGAGAAGAGGATTATGACAAGCTGAAAGCCCGTATGGACGAGCTTGGCATGAAAGAATGTGACTATGACTTCTATCTGGACCTTCGTAAATATGGCACTACCCGTCATGCAGGCTTTGGCCTTGGTTTTGAAAGATGCGTGATGTATCTGACAGGAATGGGCAATATTCGTGACGTGATCCCATTCCCAAGAACTGTAAATAACTGTGACCTGTAAGATAAAGGCCCTGTCATAACTGCAGGGTGCACTTGCTGCATGCTTTGATCTTTGCAGTTATGTTTGATCTTTAAAGATGTATTTTACCCTTACAGGTATAGCTTATCTATATAAGGAGCAGATCAGAATGAGATTTATTCATCTTGCAGATGTACATCTGGGAGCAGTACCTGACAGGGGATGCCCCTGGAGTGAAAAGCGGGAAGAAGAGATCTGGGAAACTTTCCGCCGGGTTATTACGGGTATCCGTGAAAATCCGGTGGATTTGTTATTTATAGCCGGAGATCTTTTTCACAGGCAGCCATTGCTGCGTGAACTAAAAGAAGTGAATCATCTGTTTTCCACCATCCCGGAGACACAGGTGTATCTGATGGCAGGAAATCACGATTATCTGAAGAAGGATTCTTTTTACAGAGATTTTCCATGGGCAGATAATGTGGTATTTTTTAAAGATGAAAAGCTTACCTGCGTAAAAGACAAAAAATTGGATGTATATGTGTATGGTTTAAGCTATGAACACCAGGAGATCAGGACTCCTCTTTATGATGGAATCCGCCCAAAGGAAGGAGAGGGACTTCATATCCTTCTGGCTCATGGTGGGGATGCAGATCATATACCTGTGAATATAAACAGCTTATCTGCCGCTGGATTTGATTATGTGGCAATGGGGCATATTCATAGGCCGCAGATCCTTTTAAGGGACAGAGCAGCTTATGCAGGAGCTTTGGAGCCTATTGACAGAGGTGACCTGGGAGAACACGGATATATAGAGGGCAGGCTGGAGAATGGCAGGCTGCGCGTTTCCTTTGTACCTTTTGCATCCAGATCCTATCAGCAGCTTCTTCTCACTGTATCTCAGGAGTCGACCCAGATTTCTCTGGAAGAAGAGCTGAAGGATGAGATTTACAGAAGAGGCGGTCTGAATATTTATCGGGTGATCATCCAGGGAGAACGTCCGGCAGAGCTGCTGTTTATTCCAGAAAAGCTGAAACAATTCGGCAATGTTACAGAGGTCCTGGATGAATCCCGGCCTATGTATGATCTGGAAGCCTTGCAAAGACAGTACAGCGGTACCCTGATCGGGGATTATATTACGTATTTTCTGGAAAAAGACAGAAGCATTGTGGAAGATAAGGCTTTGTATTACGGTCTTCAGGCACTTCTACAGACAAGTGCAGTGTGATTAACGATTAACAGGTGTTAGCAGAGAGGACAGGAATTGAATGATCTTCAAACGACTGACGATTAAGAATTTTGGAAAGATCCATGACAAGACTCTGGAGTTTTCCCAGGGGATCAACATACTTTACGGAGAAAATGAAAGTGGGAAAAGCACGGTCCATACCTTTGTAAGAAGTATGCTGTACGGAATCACAAGGCAGCGGGGACGGGCCTCCAGAAATGATATTTATACCAGGTACGAGCCGTGGGAGAATCCGGCACAGTACGGTGGGAGTCTGTGGTTTTCAACCGGAGGCGAAGATTATCGGCTCACTCGTAATTTTTATAAAGAGAACCAGAATGGGGAGCTGCTTAATCTTCGTACCGGAGAGCTGACCGGTGTGGAGGATGGCCAAATGGAGCAGCTGCTGGGCGGTGTAAGCCAGGCTGTATATGACAATACAGTGTCTGTGGCGCAGCTGAAAAGCGTTACAGGCAAGGATCTGGCATCTGAGGTACAGAATTATATGGCCAGCTACCAGGGGACCGGGGACAGCTCTGTAGATCTGGGAAGAACGATGCAGATGCTGAAGATGTCCAGAAAAGGCTATCAGGTACAAAAGGACAAAAAAAGAAAAGAAGCAGAAAAAGAGCAGGAAAAGCTGAATGCTAAAATGGAATATCTGAATCGGGAACTGGAAGAATTGAAGGAGAGACAATCCCAGGTATCCAGGAAAGAAGAAAAGCTGCAGATCCGGTCCGGACAGGACAGCGGTCTTGACATGATCGAAGGGAAGATCCAGGCTCTTCGTAAACGGCGCCTGGCTCTTACTGCAGCAGCCTTATTGGCTGTAATCCTGGGCATTGTAGGACTTTTCAGCAGGTTTTCTGCTGCTGATCAGATCACCAGGCTGGGATGGGATTTCTGTATTCTGCTTGGGATAGGGATGATCCTGTATTATCTTGGGCGACGGCGTATGCTGGATCGTGATCTGGCCAGCCAGAACAGATTGCGTACCAGGTGGCTCCAGCAGCAGGAGAAGCTGAAGTGGAATAAAGAATCCCTGCAGGAATCCTTTGAAGAAAAAAGGGTGGATTTTGAAAATCTGCAGGAAGAATACAAGGATTATGAATCGGAGATCTGGATGCCGGTCAGTGAGGACATAGAGATCCAGGCGCTGAATCTTGCAATGGATACCATTGAGCAGATATCAGGCAATATACACCGGCAGGTAGGATACCGGCTGCGGCAGCGTACTTCCCAGATCTTGTGTGAGATCACAGATGGCAGGTATCAGGAAGTACTGATCGACCCGGATCTTCAGATCAGCGTGAATACCAGCGAGCGGATAATACCTGCCCAGAGATTAAGTAGAGGTACTATAGAACAGCTGTATTTTGCCCTTCGCATGGCAGCTTCTGAATTGCTTTGCGGTGGGGAAACCTTTCCTGTGATCCTGGATGATGTATTCGGGATGTATGATGAAGCCAGGCTGGCAGCAGTGCTTCACTGGCTTGAAAAAGAGCAAAAACAGGTGATCATCAGCACCTGCAATAAAAGAGAGGCTCAGATACTGAAAAGAGAAGGAATCACGTATCGTTTGCAAAGCCTTTCAGAGGAATAAAATGGAATAAATAATCATTAAAAAAGATCTCCCGCATCCAGAAAGGATGCTGTGGAGATCTTTTGAGGTTAAGATCATTTTTAATAGTGATTTGTGTATTTTGATACTTGAATTATCATATTATTTGTACTGTGCCATGTAGTTGTCCACGCAGCGCTTGATCCTGTCTACTGGGTTCAGAAGGTGGCTTACAGAAAGATCATGGTTCAATGTATCAATGATCAATGCAATATATTTGCTCATGTCACAGGTGATATAATATGGCTTCTCAAGAAGCTTTGCAGGCTGATATACCAGGTTTGTAGTGAGAAGCTTGTCAAATACACCTGCCTGGTGGGCTTCATCAAATTTGTCAAGGCCATCTGTAAATAATCCGAAGGTAGAACAGATGTAGATCTTGCCAGCTCCTCTTTCTTTGAGAAGGGATGCGATCTTAAGCACTGTATCACCTGAGGAGATCATATCATCGATCAGGATCATATCCTTGCCTTCCAGCTTAGGACCAAGGAATTCATAAGCAGCTACCGGATGACGTCCATCTACAAATTTGGAATAATCCAGACGTTTGTAGTACATACCCATATCAACACCCAGGATATTGGCAAGGTAAATGGCGCGGCTCATGCTGCCTTCGTCAGGGCTGATAATGGCAAAGTGATCATTATCAAGGTGAAGTCCTTCTTCGTTGTGAAGAAGAGCCTTAATGAACTGATAAGAAGGCTGCACGGTCTCAAAGCCGTGAAGCGGTGTGGCATTCTGGATACGTGCATCATGAGCATCAAAAGTGATGATATTCTCTACCCCCATACTGATCAGCTCGTGAAGTGCGCTGGCGCAGTCAAGGGACTCTCTGCCTATACGCTTGCTCTGACGGCCTTCATAAAGATAAGGCATGATTACATTCACTCTTCGCGCCTTGCCGCCGATGGCGCCGATCACACGCTTCAGATCCTGGAAATGATCGTCTGGGGACATCAGGTTGGTGTAATTGCCGATAGGGTAGCTCATGCTGTAATTACATACATCTACTAAAATATAAACATCATCACCACGGACAGATTCGGAGATCACGCATTTGCCTTCACCAGAACCAAATCTGGGTGTCTGTACCTGGATCGTATAGGAATCTCTCTGGTATCCTTCAAAAGAAAATGAATCTATCTCCGGGTGTGTACGCTCATTACGCCACTTAACAAGCCATTCGTCTACTTTCTCGCCTAAGGGGCGACAGCTGTCTGTGGGGATCAGTCCAAGCCTTCCAACCGGAACGGTTGATAATTCCTTTGTGGATCTTTGTGCCATGTTCTATTTTCCTCCTAAATAGTTTTTCTTCATCCGGATGTCTTCTCCTGTAAGCTTCAGGATAATATAGTTATTGCAGATACGGGAAAAGGTCCGTTCAGAGTAAACATTCTGTATTTCACCTAACTCCAGATTGGTGGAGATGATGGTGGATCTGTGTCTCATAATACGCTCATTGACGCACAAAAACAACTGGGAAGACACAAAACTGTTGGTAAGCTCTGTTCCCAGGTCATCAATGATCAGCAGATCGCAGTCGTACACCAGATCGTTGTCTTTGCCTGTGCTGTCGCCGGAAAAGGTATTCCGTGCCAGCATATCAAACAGGTCAAATGCAGAAAAATATAACACACTGTGGGAGCTTTCAAGAAGATCATGGGCGATACAGTGGGAAAGAAAAGTCTTCCCAACGCCTGTGTTGCCATAGATCAGCAGGCTGCGGGGATCCTGGTCAAAGGATGAAACGAAATCCCTGGCAGTCTGGTATGCACGCTGTGCGGCTTCCAGTGCGGACAATCCAGTGGACGCATCTATTGTAGCAGAATAATAGTCAAAAGAAAAGTGGTCAAAGTTTTCTTTTTTGAGAATTTCATTTAAATTGGACTGAGTATACAAAAGCTGTATCTCCGCCCTGTGGAAACAGGAGCATTTCTTGCTGCCGATATAGCCGGTATCCTGACAATGAGAACAGGTGTAATGCATCTCAAGATAGTCGGAAGGGTAGCCATTCAGGGCAAGCAAAGCTTCACGCTCCTGGGCAAGCAGGGATATGGCAGCCTTCAGATCCTCCAGGCTGCGATCCAGACCGCTGATCATGGAGCGGGCTTTGGCTGCGCTTAAGGAAGCTACTTCGCTGTCAATCTCACGAAGCCTGGGAATCCGGTCATAAGCTTCCTGCCTGTGCTCCTCCAGCAGACGGCGGTTCTCAGCCTGCTTGCGGCTGTATTCTCTCATAATGGTATCATATTGAAAATTCTGTAAAGGCATAAACGATCAATCTCCTCTGTTAGTGAGGCTGTTGGGAGTAGGGATTCTGGCGCTCCAGAAGCTGCTTCTCAAGTTCTTTGAAATCATAATTCCGTTGTTGGAAGTTATTGAAGCGATTAGGGGACTTAGGTGTCTGGGAACGGCCCCGGCTGTTGTCCTGGCTGCGCTTCTGGTGCTGGACATCCAGGGCATGTACTGCCTCTGGGGTAAGGGCACTCTTTTTGAACCATCCGGTAAGGATCTTGTGTGCGTACTGGAAGCTGGGCTGTCCGGTCTGCATAATGGTGCGGCTGCAGGCTTCCTGGATCATGTCCATGGAAAATCCGTAATCCTTCAGCCATGTATCCATCATAACGATCTCTGAATCCACAGGGTTGCGATTGGTGATCCCCATAGCTTTCAGGATGGTGAAATAGTCTCTGCCATAGCGGGAGGTGGAATCCTTGGCCATCTCCACGGTAGTGATTCCTTCCTTAGACCAGGCCATGGCAACTGTCTCAATATAACGCATGCTCTTATGGCCGCGGCCTACACAATACTGGATCAGGAAATCAATAAGATCCACGGACATCTTCAGTTCATCGTAGAAGAAAAGAATCTTACGGGTATCGGTGGGGGTAAGAGTCTTGCCAAGGTATTGCTCACATATGTAGATCAGCTGTGCTACATCCTCGTTCTCCTTAAGCTCCTTGATTCGGGCTGGGGTGAGAGCAGAGGCAGATCTGGACGGTGCAGTATCCGGCTGTGGCGTGGAGACAGTGGCTGCAGATACCGTCTGCGAAATAGGAGCAGTGGCTGCCAGTGCAGACTGTGGAACAGAGACGGTAGCTGTCAGCTCCATCTGTGTATCCGGGGAAGGCTCTGTCAGGGTAATACCTGTCAGCTCTCCGGAAGGATCAGTTTCAAGGATCAAAAGTCCTTCATTACTCCAGTATTTCAGGGCACGGCTGATATCCCCCTCTGTACAGTTCAGACGATCTGCCAGAAGAGGCAGACAAACAGAAGCGGAAGGATCGGCAAGAAGCCGCAGCAGGTAAATATAAACTTTTACAAATTCGCCGCCGGCTCCCGGCATATATTGATCAATAAATATATTGGAAAGTATCGTCACCTGTGAGGATGAAAGAGCCCGGAGATGGATGGTGTTCATGGACTGTTACACTCCTTTTCTGAAAGTGGATTTATTATAACACAACTTTTTTTAAAAGAGAATACCGGGGTTAAACACCAGTAATCATCCACATTTAAATGTGGATAATGTGGATAGTGTGGAAAGAAGGTTGCCAATAAGATTATGGGAAACCGGAAAAGGTTAGAAAATGTTGGAACAAGGCATTTTATAGGAGAAACTGTTGTCGAATTATGTCAAGCAGATTATACACATAAGAATCCACACCTTTATGGGAGAAAAAATGTGCATAATTCTGTGGATAATGTGGATAAGCACGGAAAAACAGCAGAAATACTGAGGTTTTTATTGTGGATAACTTTTTCTTTATGTGGAAAACAGGGGACGAAATGTGTATAAATAAAAAAAGAACATTTATATAGTTTTCTGTAAATTCTCTCTGGATCAGAGGAAAAACAAAAAGCAAGAATGCCTCGGCATTCTTGCTGCGAGGTGCGCGTCATGCAATTGCATGACATACTTCTCCTGCGCACCTCTGCAATCCTGCCGGAGGCTATATCAGCTGGGAGATAACTCCCAGCTGATATATAAATGTTCTGAAAGACATAATTATTTACCAAGTAGCTGTTCGCCGATACGTACTACATCTCCGGCTCCCATGGTGATCAGCAGATCGCCAGAAGCACAGTGGGACAGAATGTAATTCTCAATCTCGTCAAAAGATGGGAAGTATTCACATGGAGTTCCAAGTGCCTGGATCCTTTCCTGAAGATCAGCAGAAGAGATGCCGATGGTGTTGGTCTCTCTTGCTGCGTAAATATCAGCCAGGATCACATGATCAGCCAGGGTCAAAGCCTGTGCAAACTCAGGAAGCAGTGCTTTAGTACGGGTATATGTATGTGGCTGGAATACACACCAGATTTTCTTGTGAGGATAATTAGCTGCTGCTGTAAGGGTGGCACGGATCTCTGTAGGATGATGAGCATAATCATCTACAATGTGGATCCCGCCCACTTCTCCCTTAAATTGGAAACGGCGGTCTGTACCGGTGAAGCTTCCCAGTCCTTTGACAATGGTATCATCAGGGATCTGGAGCAGCTGAGCCAGTACAATAGCTGCCAGTGCATTGGATACATTGTGGATCCCCGGAACCTTCAGGTAAAAGCTGCCTGCCTTTTTACCATTTCTTAAAACGGTAAAGGAGGCATGTCCATATTTGTCATAGGTAATATCAGTGGCCTGGTAATCAGCCGTATTCTGAACGCCATAGGTGATCACATTACATGGAAGGTCTTTGATGATGTCTTCATAATGAGGTGTGTCTACATTGATGATCAAGGTGCCATCTGCAGGGAGAAGCTGTGCAAAGCGTCGGAAAGAATGACGGATGTCCTCAATATCTTTGAAAAAGTCCAGATGATCGGCATCCATATTCAGGATCACGCTGATTTTTGGGAAAAAGCTGAGAAAGCTGTTGGTATATTCGCAGGCCTCGGTCACAAAGGTCTCAGACTGCCCCACACGGATATTGCCTCCGATGGAAGGAAGAATACCGCCTACGCTGATGGTAGGGTCGCAGGCTCCTTCCAGAAGGATCTGGGAAATCATGGAAGTGGTTGTGGTCTTGCCATGAGTACCGGAAATAGCGATGGGTGTCTGGTAATTGCGCATGATCTGCCCCAAAAGCTGGGCACGGGTAAGCATAGGGATCCCCTTTGCCTTAGCTGCTGCAAATTCAGGATTATCCGGGTGGATAGCTGCTGTATATACCACAATCTCTACATCATCCTGGATGTTGGAGGCACGCTGTCCGTAAAAGATACGTGCTCCCTTTTGGGCAAGGGCATCGGTAAGAGGGCTTTCTTTGGCATCAGAGCCGGAAACAATGAAATCTTCCTGAAGCAGGATCTGAGCCAATCCACTCATACTGATACCGCCAATCCCGATAAAGTGGATATGAAGCGGTTTGTGGAAGTCTATCTGATACATAATAAAAATCTCCTTAATGAAAAATATAAATTTGCTATAGTATACCTCTTTTAAGAAAAAATGAAAAGTATTTCTTTGAATAACAGGTTTTTAAAAAAAAATCAGGTGTTTTTTTAAGATGCAATCCATGAAAATGTAAAATAAGGTCGAAATATATAAAAAATAGACAAAATACACAAAAAACAGAGGAAAAAAGGAAAAAAATAGTATACAATAGATATAAAAAATAAAATAATTGGACAAAAAAATTGTAAAATATGTTCACGAAATGGATAAAGTATGATATAATAAGAAAACCATAAACTTACAGCAAGAGGTGATTACATGATTAAGAAAGAAATGATTGCCATGCTCCTGGCCGGAGGTCAAGGAAGCAGACTTGGAGTTCTGACGGAGAAAGTTGCCAAACCGGCCGTGTCTTTCGGCGGGAAGTACCGTATCATAGATTTCCCATTGAGCAACTGTATTAATTCAGGGATTGATACAGTTGGCGTGCTGACCCAGTATCAGCCGCTGCGTCTTAATACACATATTGGGATTGGTATTCCCTGGGATCTGGATCGTAATGAAGGCGGTGTGACAGTCCTTCCTCCTTACGAGCGGAGCAGCAGCAGCGAGTGGTACACAGGTACAGCCAATGCAATCTTTCAGAATATGGATTATATGGAGCAGTACAATCCTGACTATGTTCTGATCCTTTCCGGAGATCACATTTACAAGATGGATTATGAGGTGATGTTGGATTTCCATAAGGCTAATAAGGCTGATGTTACCATTGCATGTATGCCGGTACCTATGGAAGAGGCAAGCAGATTCGGGATCATGGTCACTGATGAGACAAGCCGTATTACAGAGTTTGAGGAGAAGCCAGAGCATCCAAGCAGCAATCTGGCATCTATGGGTATTTACATATTCAGCTGGCAGGCCCTTAAGGAAGCTCTTTATACACTTAAGGATCAGCAGAGCTGTGATTTTGGAAAGCATATCCTTCCCTATTGTAAAGAAAAGGGAGAGCGGCTTTTCGCATATGAATATAATGGCTATTGGAAGGATGTGGGTACGCTGGGATCCTATTGGGAAGCCAATATGGAGCTGATCGATATTATTCCGGAGTTTAATCTTTACGAAGAATTCTGGAAGATTTATACCAAAGGGGATATTATCCCGCCGGCATATATTTCCGAGGATGCAGTTCTTGACCGGTGTCTGATCGGTGAGGGAGCTGAGATCTATGGAGAAGTCCATAATTCAGTGATCGGTCCCAATGTAGTGATTGGCAAGGGTTCTGTGATCCGTAATTCCATTATCATGAGGAATACTGCGATCGGAGAAGGGGTAGTGATGGATAAGTCCATTGTTGCCGAGGACGTTACCATTGGAGACCATGTGACCCTTGGTTGTGGCGAAGAGGCTGAGAATGTATTGAAGCCGGCTGTATATGCATTTGGCATTGCTACCATAGGAGAGCGTAGTGTGATCCCGCCTGATGTAAAGATCGGGAAGAACACAGCTGTTTCCGGTATTACTACAGCAAAGGATTATCCGGGAGGCATCCTGGAAAGTGGACAGGTGATCGCAGCAAAGGATGGTGACAAGGCATGAGAGCAATCGGTATTATTTTAGCTGGCGGCAATAACAACCGTATGAGGGAATTATCTGACAAGAGAGCGATCGCAGCAATGCCCATTGCAGGCAGCTATCGCAGCATAGATTTTGCACTTAGTAATATGGCCAATTCCCATATACAGAAGGTAGCTATACTGACACAGTACAATGCACGCTCCCTGAATGAGCACTTAAGCTCTTCCAAATGGTGGGATTTTGGCAGGAAACAAGGAGGACTTTACGTATTTACACCCACGATCACCAAGGACAACAGCTTCTGGTACCAGGGTACAGCAGATGCTATCTACCAGAATCTTACCTTCCTGAAGAATAGCCATGAGCCATATGTGGTGATCGCATCCGGCGATGGTATTTACAAGCTGGATTACAACAAGGTCCTGGAATACCATATTGCAAAGAGAGCGGATATCACGGTTGTATGTACTACATGTCCGGATCCGTCAGAGGTGGAGCGTTTTGGTGTGCTCCGTATGAATGAAGACTGCAGGATCGAAGAATTTGAAGAGAAGCCAATGGTATCTTCTTATAATACGGTTTCTACCGGTATTTATGTGATCCGCAGAAGGCAGCTGATCGAGCTGATCGAGAAGGCTGCACAGGAAGGCAGGAATGATTTTGTACAGGATATCCTGATCCGCTACAAGAATCTGAAAAGGATCTACGGATATAAGATCGATACATACTGGAGCAATATTTCCACTGTGGAGTCTTATTACAAGACCAACATGGATTTCCTAAGGCCGGAGATCCGTAATTATTTCTTTAAGCAGGAGCCGTCTGTTAAGACAAAGATCGATGATCTGCCGCCTGCCAAATATAATCCGGGAGCCAGCGTGAAGAACAGTCTGATAGCCAGCGGATGTATCATCAACGGTGTTGTGGAGAATTCCGTTCTGTTTAAAGATGTATTCGTAGGGAACAATTGTGTGATCAAGAATTCAGTGATCTTGAATGATGTGTATCTGGGGGATAATACGCACATTGAGAACTGCATTGTTGAGAGCAGGGATACCATCCGGGCAAATTCTTACTATTGTGGAGAAGGCGAAGTTAAGATCGTTGTAGAAAAAAATGAGAGATATGTGCTGTAAATCCTGAAAGAATCTTATATCCATGGGATATAAATGTGTAACTGTCTGACAGGCCATATGCTTTATCATAGTTGTGGGAGGCTGGACGGTTATGCAACAGTCAGAGTACAGATCATATATATTGTATGGGAAAACGAAAGGGGCAGCAAAAATGAACATTACAGATGTACGCGTGAGAAAAGTAGCAAAAGAGGGCAAGATGAAAGCAGTTGTATCGATTACCATTGATGATGAATTTGTAGTTCATGATATCAAGGTGATCGAAGGTGAGAAGGGGCTGTTTATCGCAATGCCAAGTCGGAAAGCTACAGACGGAGAATACAGGGACATTGCACATCCTATTAATTCTGCAACCCGCGACCGTATCCAGAGAATCATCCTGGACAAGTATGATGAAGTAATGGCTGCAGAGCCAGAGGAGGCTATGGAAGCCTAAGGAGATCTGATTACTTTATTCTGTAATATGAAATGATTTCATAACAGATAACTGGTGAATTACAGGCCGGATGCCATATATCATAAAGGTATATGGCATCCGTTTTTTTTTTGCGCTGGCAGCAGCATACTGGAAATATTACACAATTGTTACAGAAATAAAATAAAACTATTGATTTTGTGATAAAATATGTTATACTGATGCTACGATTGATTACGAGGTGTTAGTATATGAGAAATAAAAAGCTTATTCCGGTGCTTCTTGCAGGGATTCTTACTTTGACAACAGGCACAGGTGTTTATGCAGCAGATATTGACGAACAGATTGCAGACATGCAGTCCCAGAAGGCGCAGGCACAGGCTGGACTTGCCCAGGCACAGGGAAATATCAGCAGCCTTGAGAGCAAGCGTCAGGAACTGGAAAGCTATCTGGCACAGCTGAACAGCCAGTATGAAGAATTAACAGACAGCGTTTCACAGCTAAGCATCCAGGCTGCCCAGAAGGAAGATGAGCTTCAGAATATGAAGCTGGAGCTGGCCAAGGCACAGCAGCAGTCCCAGCAGCAGTACGAAGCTATGAAGAAACGTATCGTATATATGTATGAGAATGGTGGGACTACCATGCTGGAGCTTTTATTATCTTCCAGTGATCTTACCCAGTTCATGAACCGTGCAGAGAATATTTCCCAGTTGTCCAAGTATGACCGAGATATGTTGAAGAAATATGAGGATCTTCAGGCAAGCATCCAGGAGCAGGAAGAGAACCTTGAGAAGGAAGCAGCTTCTGTGAATCAGCTTCTTGCAGAAAGCGCATCTAAGAAGCAGGAGGTTCAGGCTTTAGTATCCAGCACCAATGACAGCATTGCTTCTTATATCAGTCAGATCAGTGTCAGCCAGGCAGAGGCAGCAGCTCTTTCCGCACAGATTTCCAGTGCTGAGAACAGTATTTATAGTCTGACGCAGCAGGCAGCAGCCCAGCAGGAAACTGCTCAGCAGGAAGAAGCTCAGCAGGAAGGAGCTCAGCAGGAAGAAGCTCAGCAGGAAGAAACTCAGCAGACAGAAGACCAGCAGAGCCAGTCTCAGGAAGAGGATACATATACGGAAAGCTCCTCTTCAGGATCTGGTGATTCTTACAATGATGAGAGCGGAAGCGTAGAGTCCTCCGGTTCCGGACAGGGAACCTATCTTGGTAACTTTACATTGACTGCATATTGCAACTGTGCACAGTGTTGCGGCACAGCAGGCAATCTGACTGCCAGCGGTACAGTTCCTTCAGCGGGGCGTACAGTGGCGATGGCAGGTGTGCCTTTTGGAACACAGCTTCTGATCAATGGCAATGTGTATACAGTGGAGGATCTGGGAACTCCTTATGGACATGTGGACATTTTCTTCGGAAGCCATTCTGAAGCATTAAGCTTTGGCCTGCAGCATGCAGATGTGTATCAATTAAATTAAGTGATGTTCACTGTAAACCTAAAAGCAATCTGATTGTAAACTGAATATGAACACAATTGTAAACCTTATATAAAAATTTGGTTGACATTCCTCTTGGTGTGTGATAGATTTTCAATGTACAAAATTTGTAACTGCTCAGCAGATAGCATCCCGTAAGGGCTTTGAACAGTTACCAAAATCTATTCATTCATCAGGAGGATTTTTTTATGAGCTCAGTTGCAGCTACCAAAACAAAAACTTACGATCTGGCTTATATTGCTATTTTTGCGGTAGTAATGGCAGTATGTTCCTGGATTTCCATACCAATGACTGTACCATTTACCCTGCAAACCTTTGGCGTATTTATGGCAGTTGGGGTTCTGGGAGGCAAAAGAGGAACCCTTGCTGTTCTTGTATACATTTTACTAGGCGTAGTAGGTGTACCGGTATTTGCAGGATTTTCAGGCGGTATCGGGGTCCTGTTAAACACTACCGGCGGTTATATCGTTGGATTCCTTTTTTCAGCACTGGTAATGTGGGGCATTGAAAAAGTATTGGGAAAAAAACCTGTTGTACAGATCATTTCCATGGTGATCGGACTGCTGGTATGCTATGCACTGGGAACCATCTGGTTTATGGTGGTATATGCGCGGACAACCGGTGCCGTAGGACTGGGAACCGTTCTTAGCTGGTGCGTGATTCCATTTATTGTTCCGGATCTGGTTAAGATCGCATTGGCATTTGTTCTTTCCAGAAAGGTTCGGAAATATGTGCCAATGCAGTAGTAAGGAAAAGCCTGTGGCATTGCGTCCCCATCATGGGATGTGTCTTGCCTATTTTGTGGGAAAAGGCTACAGTGATGGCTTTACCATACATATGGAAGAAATGCTTGAGAAATTTCTTGCAGGTGCCAGCGTACAGTTGACCCTGCAGGAGGATGAGATCTGCAGTGCATGTCCAAATAATCTGGTACAAGGCTGCGAAGCAGGCAGGAAAGTGCAAAGATTTGATCGTAGCGTGCTTGCTTACTGCGGATTTGAAGAAGGACAGCAGCTTCCCTTCAGGGAGTTTGTGGAAAAGGTGCAGGAAAAGATCCTTGCACCTGGAAAAAGAACAGAGATATGCGGGGACTGTCAATGGGGCAATATCTGCGATCAGGTGAAAAGCCGGTGGGAATGATTTCCTGCCGGTTTTTTATGTTCTGTAATAGTGGACTTGATTCTTTATTCGTTATAATGTTTTCGCTATTTTGTTGAATTTGATGATATAAAAATTGATTATAATCACGATATTTGGCCTTTGCAGTTTCGGAATAGAGTAACTTTATTGACAACATTTTCTCGAAAGAGTAAAATTAATATATAAAACTGAGGAAGAAAGGACAGTATCAGACCTGTTTCATGGGGAAAACAGGCGAGGGATGATATTAAAAAGGAGCATAAGTGTATGAAAAATAACCATTGGAGATCTTTTAAAAAAGGGATGTCCTGGTTTTTGACGTTTGCAATCGCAATAGGAAGCCAGGGCACTGGGTTGTCTGCAGCTACGCTGGATTATGGGCAAGATTACCAGGTGTCTGTAAACAGTGACGTGGAGGATACCATCCAGGTGGAAGACATTTCTGCATCAGGCAGCAATGCAGATACCTTCAATGCCGGGCAGATTCCTGCATCAGACAGCGAGGGAGACACCACCCAGGTGGAAGATATTTCTATACCGGACAGTGAGGAAGATCCGGCCCAGATGGAAGATATTTCTACATCTGGCAGCGAGGGAGATATTTCTCGGGTGGAAGACAGTTCTGCACAGGACAGTGAAGGGAATACGTCTCAGATCGAAGACGTTTTTACTGATGGAGATGGTGTGCTTGTTGATAATCATGAAGAGACAGCAGATACCACTTTTCTGGATGCTCCTGCAGATGTAAAGGAAGGCACCATTCAGTATCAGATCGAGGAAGCAAGGAAGGCAGGATCTACAACACTTACCATAAGCCTTGACGACAGCTTTCCGGCTACAGTAGAAGAGAACCTTCTGATCCCCCGGGGGATGGAGATTGTACTGGATCTGAATGGCCATACCCTGACTGTGGATAAGTCTTCGGCAGAGGCTGGCAAGGATACCAATAATATTACAGTATATGGGCAGCTTACCCTGAAGAACGGCAGCCTATCCGGCAGTGCGTCTTCTACTGGCAACGAGAACACAAGAGGTGTATTTGTATGCTATGGCGGCCGTTTGATCCTTGGAGAAGGGTCACAGATCACCGGCTATTCTGCATCAGGCCGAGGCGGTGGCGTGTATGTAAGTGATGGCGCCGGATTATCTATGAATGGCGGCAGGATCCATGACAACTGTTCCGGTATCAGCGGTGGCGGTGTATGGATTTATCGCACAAGTAATCTTTCCTATGAGAATGGTACCATTACTGGGAATAAGGCTGCACTGAATGGAGGCGGTGTGTACATCCAGAAGGATGACAGTGAGACCATCACCTGGGGCAGTGGTATTGCCGTCACAGAGAATCATGCGGACCGCAACGGGGGTGGTCTTTATATCCACAGTGTATCGGATGTGGGAAATGAATTGATCTTTGACGGCCTGACTATTTCCCAAAATACAGCCGGTGTCAGCGGCGGTGGTATTCAGGTTCAGGATCCGGTCCATTTCACTATGGTATCCGGAGAGGTATCTTATAATCAGGCAGTGACTCATGGCGGTGGTCTGTACCTGAACAGTACGGATAAGAAACCAGCCCAGGTCAGTCTTACCGGCGGTACTATTCAGGGGAATACACTGGCCGATGATGTTTTTAATTATTATGACTCAGGATCTCACCTGGGCGGCGGTATGTGGATCAGCAATTATGCAAATGTAGTTCTTGCTGGAGTACAGATCCTGGACAATGAAACCGTTGGCACCGGTGGCGGTATTGCCATGGGGAATTATTGTCAGGTGCAGATCCGGGAGGGAACCCTGGTTCATGGCAATAAATCCTGGTATCATGGCGGCGGTATTTATGGTGTCTACGCAAATGTTGAGATGACCGGTGGTGAGATTTCTGATAATCAGGCAACAGGTGGAACATTGCCACAGGGCGGCGGCTTTTTCTTAAATGCAGGCAAGCTGATCGCCAGTGGCGGCAGCATCTGCAGGAATTATGCCGAGTCATATGGCGGCGGCGGTTTTATTTCAACGGTGATCCTTTCCGGAGATGTAACGGTTGCTGATAATAAGACAGGTGGACATGGCGGCGGTATCTTTGGAAGTGTTACCATGTCAGACCAGGCTAGGATTCAAGGGAATACATCCGGTTACGGTGGAGGTGTTAATGGTACTCTTGTTATGAACGGAGGATTCGTCTGTGGAAATACAGTCAGTGGCTGGAATGGAGGCGGCGGTGCTGCCGGAACAGTAACCTTAAATGAAGGAGAGATTTCTGGTAATTATTCGACTGGAGTAGGCGGCGGTGTACGAGGCACTCTGTACATGAATGGGGGAGTGATCAAAGACAATACTGCTGATGGCGGCGGAGGTGCTTTATATGGTGCCGGTACTCTCTCCAGTGGAGAGATCACCAACAACCAGTCAGCCAGTACAGGAGGATGTGCATATCTTGCTGAAAATGGCAGAAATCTGACCATCACAGGAGATGTACAGATCCATAAAAATCGTGCTGTCCATGGAGGCGCAGTTAGCCTGGTAGGAGGTACTGTCCAGATCAGTGGCGGTGTGATCAGTGAGAATCAGGCAAATCGGCTTGGCGGCGGTGTTTATGTATGGACATCCAATGCTTTAAATCCGACGATCACAATAGAGAAGGAAGCGGTGATTTCTGATAACCAGGCATCAGGTACCGGTACTGCTCCTGGCGGGCAGGATCTGTATGTGGCAGCCACCTTGACAGTGAATAATGGCAGCAATCCTGTTTATTATACCCCTGTGGTCAGCCTGCCCTCAGCCGATCAGATGACTTCTGCCACCGGTACCTCTGGAATCGCCTGGTACGATGAGGCTGACGGTACAAAGAATACAACAGGCCTTCAGCTGGACACAGCACAGCGGACAAAGATTTACCAGTATACTTTCCTTTATTCTGATCCGGAAGCAAAGACAGTAGCCCGTCTGGATGATTCCCAGGAGTATGCTACTGTTCAGGCTGCTGTTGATGCTGCTGGAGATGGACAGCTTCACAGGATCACCCTTTTAAAAGAGGATCAGGAGTCTGTACAGATTCCTAAGGGAACCAGTATCTGCTTTGACCTGAATGGAAATACCATTCGGGGAAGCGGGAAGACGAATACTCCTGTGTTTACGGTAAAGGGAGAAATGACCCTGGAAGACAGCAGCGAAGACCAGACAGGACACATTATCGGTGGCACACCAGCTGCGGATGGCAGAGGAGGGTGCTTTTATCTGGAGCACGGCAGTCTGGTTATGAATGGCGGCACCATTGGTCCAAGTGCTAGCGGCAGTGGCATTTATGTAAAGTACAAGGACAGCTCCTTTGTGATGAATGGAGGCAGGATCACGAAGAATAAAGCATCTGCCGTTTCTGTTTATCAAGGATCATTTCGGATGACTGGAGGAGAGATCACCGGGAACAGTGCTGACCATGGAGGCGGTATCTATGCCTGGGGCAGTGCCAACATCAATATTGAGGGAGGAAAGATCACCGGGAACACAGCCGCTTGCGGCGGAGGTATCCGTATACGGGATCATGCAGTCTGTCATATCTCCGGCGGCGAAATATCCGGCAATGCAACCTCCAATGCCAGTTCAAGCTGGGGCGGTGGTGGGATTGCTGTATCATGGGCCAGCTTATATGTAACAGGAGGAACCATCACAGACAATACCACAAGCGGCCTGGGGGGCGGTATCCGTGCAGACGAAGGAAGCACTGTCTCAGTAACCGGCGGGACCATATACGGCAACCAATGGACATTTGGAAAAAGTGATCTGTATGCAACGAAAGGGGTTAATCTTACCCTGTTGTCTGCTTCCGCTATGAAGCAGGAAGCTTACAATTGCTGGTATGATTGTGAAAACGATCAGGTATATCCAGAAGAGATAAGATCTGCCAGCCTGGAACAGCCTTGCAACCTTTATGCATGGTACAAGGAGGAGCTGACCTCAAGTGATGCAGCCCAGATCCTGGATGAAAGCGGCCAGGAGCACAATTTCCCATCTGTCCAGGAGGCTGTTCAAGCAGCTGCAGATGGACAAAGGATTTATCTTCTTAAGGATTGTGATGAAAGTGTCCAGATCGGAAAGGACAAGAATGTGATCCTGGACCTGAATGGATATACATTATACTCTTCACAGGAAAATGTGCTTGATGTTAGAGGAAAGCTGGAAGTAGACAGTACCACAGCGAACATCCATACCAATCCGGATCAGGGCGGCAGGATCCAGCCGGCAGAAGGTGTTGCCGGCAACAGAGGCGTTTTTGTAAGAGAAGGAGGAGCCTTTACCTTAAAGGGCGGCGTGCTCACAGGCTTTTCTGGCGTAAAATATGGCGGCGGCATTTATGCAGACCAGAATGCTTCCGTTACCATCAGCGGTGGAGAGATCACAGGAAACCAGGCTGTTTATGGCGGAGGTATAGCATTTTACAGTATCCGTTCCAACACTCTGTCTTCCTTTACCATGACTGGCGGAAAGATCCGGAATAATCAGTCTGAAAAGGATGGCGGCGGAGTGTATATGGGAAGGCCATTTAACCTTGCCAACCAGATCCGGATATCAGGCGGTGAGATCTGCGAGAATACAGCAGGTGGCCATGGCGGCGGTGTAAGCGCTGACTTTACACAAGGATCAAATACAGCCTCCCAGATCCTGATTTCCGGAGGAAAGATCCATCATAATACAGCGGCTACGGATGGAGCCGGTGTTTATATACAAAATTGCAAAATAGTTGTGATCGGACCAGATCTGGAAGTTTCCTATAATAAAGGGGCTGGGTCCGGAGGAGGGATCCGTGCTGTTCGAGTAACAGAATTAACCGTAGAGAATATTGACGCCCATCATAATCAGGCAAAAAGCGGCGGAGGTCTGTCCTTAAGTGCAGGAGAGCTGCTGGTAAAGGACTGCAAGATCCATCATAACAGTACAAGACCATATGGTGGCTACAGCTACAGTGGAGGTGCAAGCTTTAACAGCACCAAAAAGTTGGAAATCCAAAAAGGAGAATTTTATTCTAATGGAGCCTACAATGGTGGCGGCATGAGTGTTAGCACAGAAGCCGGTGGTCAGGCTGTGATCGGGAAGGATGTATGGATCCATGATAATAAGGCAACCGAAGGCGGAGGCTTGCGGATTGACTCAGTAGGAAAGCTTACTGTAAATGGACTGATCGAAAATAACAGCGCCTCCACCGGCGGTGGGATCAGAGTAGCCAGTAACTCTTCTGAAATTCACTTTGCAGATGTGACTGTACAGAACAACAAAGCCACTGGCAGTGGCGGAGGCATTTACCTGAATGATGGAAATCCGTCCAAGGTTTATCTGGAGGATCCTGCAAGGATCCTGGGCAATACAGCCAGCAGTGGCGGTGGTATTGGTACTCGGCTGTCACAGATGATCCTGTCCGGTGGTGTGATCGCAGACAATAAGGCTTCTTATTTAGGTGGTGGTGTCTATCTGGATGGCCACAGAACCTGGGGTACACATCAGGTAAAGATCACTGGAGATGTTCAGATCATTAATAACCAGGCATTGAACGGCGGCGGTGTTGGATGTTCTGAAAACACAGTTGTTACCATGGACGGAGGCAGGATCTGTAATAACAAGGCAACCTATGGTGGCGGTGTATGGGTTTCCCAAGTGATGGGCGGATTTACGCTAAAGACGCCAGAAGACGCCGGAAGCACAGCCAAGCTGTATGGGAACCAGGCCGGTTACGGCAGGGATGTTTGCGGAAATTATGATAAATCCTATAAGAATTCTAAAGTCCAGCTGTTTGCAGCAGCCCATATGTTTGGGGCTGATGAGGATAAAGTTGGCATCTGCTGGTACAATGAAACAAAAAACACATCCATAACAGATCCTATTGATTATGATCCGGTAACAACACCCTGTTATCTTACCCTTCAGTATACTTCAAAGGTGCCTGTGGCAAAGATAAAGAATGAAGCTGGTACTTATGATGCATACACATCTCTTCAGCAAGCTGTAAATGCTGTAAAAGAAGGAAAGTACAAGGATGTGGCACCTGAGATTTTCCTGATCAAGGATATTAATGAAAGTATTCAGGTTCCAGGCGACGTAAGTACAGTGCTGAACCTGAACGGACACAAGCTGCAGGGCACAGATACTGCTATCACCTGTTCCGGTGATCTGCGGATCCTGGATGAAAAGACAGAAGGACTGGATCCAGGAGAAGAGACAGGAACCATCTCAGGCAGCACAGATAATCTGGGCGGCGGTATTCTGGTATTATCCGGCGGCTGTGTGACTATGGAGAGCGGACAGATCAGCATGTGCTCAGCACCTACAAGACAAAGCGATCGTGGCGGTGCAGGCGTGGCTGTCAGCGGCGGTACTTTTATCCTGGATAACACAGCTTCTATCAATGAATGTGTTGCTGCCTTTGGAGCTGCGGTTCATGTAGGAAGCGGAAGCAGTCTTTTTGAAATGAGAGGCGGATCCATCTGCAACAATACAGCGAAAATTATATACAATTCCGGAAGTGGAATTATTTACAGTACAGGCGGTACTGTGCGGATCAGCGGAGGAAGGATCGCAGACAATGTTGTAGGCGACTGGGGAACTATTTACCTGGCCAGTGGAAAATGCGTATTGGAAGGCGGAGAGATCACCGGAAATCAGACAAGATACGGCGGCGGTTTTTATATAGGAAACGCGGCCAGTGTGTGGATGAGTAATACTGTGATTTCCAATAATCAGGCGACGATAAATGGTGGTGCCATTTATAATGAAGGCCAGTTGAATATTTTTGAAGGCACCAAGATCACCGGAAACCAGGCAGTGTATGGCGGCGCCATTTATCAGACCAGGGGAACCATTAAAATGGCAGGCGGCACTGTCACCGGCAATCAGGCGGAGAAGGGCGGCGGCCTTGCACAGAATCCCCAGGTAGGAAATGCAGGCAGCTTTGTTCTGTCAGGAGGACTGCTGTGTGAAAACAAATCCACAGTTGATGGAACCGGAAATGATATTTTTTCCCTTTATGAGGGAACCGGAAACTACGAAAATGTAAGTGTAAACCAGAAGCCATCTGTAACTCTGATCCAGGCAGCAGCCATGACAGAGGACAACGGAAAAGCCACAAAGTATAATGCCTGGAGAAATGATACCTACCAGGGAAATCAGCTGGAAGGTACAGATGTAACCAATGGTTACTATATTACCGGCGGTGTGGATCAGAGCAATAACCTGAAGCTGACGGCTGTTACATATAAGGAAGCAGAAGTAAAAGGCCCGGATAGTACAGTACAGGTTAAGTCTATTGGGGTAAAGAACACCAAGAATGAAGACGGTACTTCTGACGGTGGCGGTGTTTTTGACACAGAATGTGCAGGAGATGAAAAGACAGCCCAGCAGCTTCTGGATGAAGGGGACAGCCAGACCTATGAATCCCAGGAGGAAATCACAGAGGGTGAAACCCAGGAGCAGATGGCTCAGCGTCATCACTATCTGTATAATGGCGATATTCTGAAGATGATCTGCCATGACGGCAAGTGGTATGAGAGGGATCAGGCAGTTATGTGGAGTCCGGGAAATGACAGCTCTTATACCAATGGGATCGTGAGAAGCTTTGATACTGTAAAATATAATCTTCGTTTTACTTTGGAGGATACCGGGAAAGACGAAGAAGATGAAGGGAATCAGGAAGGAACTCCCTCTGTAACAGATGACACCTTACAGCTGTGGGTGGAAATGAAGCTTCCAGTGGACAGCAGCCTTGCTTCATTCTCTGAAATGAATATGAAATACCATCATATTTATGAGCAGAAGCAGGCAGATGGCAGCTATGCCCAGTATTTAAGAGGCTACTGGGAGCTGGAAGAAAATAAAGGAGGAACGGTTTACCGTACCCTGGCCATCAGTGTGAAGGGCATGAACAACGGAGACCTGCTTAAGCCTTCCTTTACCGCATGGGTAGATGGAAATGAGGAAGATGAACAGAATCCAAAATCCTGCAGCTCCAAAACACTGACAGTATCTGCTGCACCAAGATATAATGTGCTTCTTAAGAGAAACTCCCAGCTTGCCTATACCAGCTACTTTGATATGGAAAGCGGTGAGGAAACAACAGAGGAAGAAGTAAAGAAGCTTCATGATGAAAGCAAGGATATCTCCCACATCGTCTATGGTACCATGCTTGGATACGGCATTACCCTGCAGATGTACAATAATAAGACCAACAAGGGAATGCGGGGGCTTCAGATACCTGCCGGGGACATCCAGTTTGACATAAGCTTTGGCGGCGAACTGGTGATGAATGGCTCCTCGCTTGGAGAGAATCTGGCACCTTATGCATGGGCTTACAAGGTCAATGAAAACGGAGCAACAGGAAACAGCTTTACAGATGCACAAAAGACAGTCAATGTAGACTGGAATGATGAGGATGATTACAATAAGACTACCACTTATGGCTGGGATGCGGCTCCCTATAATACAGGGAACAGCGCTACCGGCTGCTACAGCGGTGGCTTCTGGAAGGGAGCATTAAAGCAGAGAAATGAAACAGGCGATAAGCGTCTCACCCTTCATTTTACAGTCAGCAATTACTCGGTGGCATCCTCCACTCCTTCGGCTACAGCCAATGGTTCCTGGGATAACCAGGTAGGACGAAGCGGATATATTAATTCCTTCTCTGCAGGATATGTGCAGGTGCTGTATCCTTTTGACAAGAAAGTGGCTGCAGGACAAAGCGGTTATCTGGAGGTCAATATGGAGTGTGCTGCTTCTGATCTGAATATCAGCAGCGTAACAGGGCTTACTCCTGAGTCAACGGAAAACGGCCTGGCTGCAATGGAAAGCTTCTTTGGAAAAGACTATAAGAACCATGCAGTCCATGAGATGAATTATATGGACAATTATCTGAACCACAGCACAGGCCTTTATATATATGGTGAAGGCGGAAATGGCGACCATCTGTCGAAGACGAATTACTTCAGCAAGGAGAACGGCACGGATCTGATCAGTACTTCGGAAGGCACAGGCTCCACCCCACTGGGAAGCCAGGTATACATTGATGCAGATATATCTTTTACCAGTAAAGAGTATTATACAGATGATGTGAAGGATCCACATTACATACCGCCGGATAAGTTTGACCCACAGGTGGACAATCTGCTGGAATACAATTATCTTACCGGAGTGAATCTTCTCCAGAAGTTTGATTCAGATGCCTATACACCTGCCTGTGGGGAAGAGATCATTGACAGACAGGTGAACCAGGGAGCAGGAAATAGATGGAACTGGGTAGGGAAAAGTGCAGGGACCAACAGCACCAATGCTTTTCTGGTAGGCACTTCGGAGTCGGCAACCACCTGGTCACCATCAGGAAACCTGAAAACAAAAAGCTTTAAGCTGACCGTACTATACGGTGCGAAGCCGGATGGAACCAACTGGACGAAAAAAGAAACAGCAGATGGTCTTACCGGCGGGGAAGAAGAGATGGATGCTTACACAGAGGAGGAGCTGATCTACTTTACTTCACTGGATGAACTGAAGGCCTACTTTGCAGCCAAAGGGAACTTGGACGGCAGATGTGTGGCACTTTTGTACGAGGTGCGGGACTGCTGTATCCGTACAGGCAGAAAACTGTATATCAGAAGCAGGATGCAGATGACAAAAGACTTTGCTAAGACAGGCGGCACCTACTGTACCACCAACGATGTAAGAGGATGGACCACATATCGTCCAACCTATAAGCGATATTATAATGATGGGAAGCGGGATGCCATCCTGTTTTCCGCAACCTGGCGAAGCAGACAGTATGGCACGGCAGATGGTATCGTTGCCTACGGAAATGGAGACACAGGCGGTCCACTTCCGGATGGGTATGTAAATACCCTGATGGAAAGCCAGGATCCGGTAATGAAATATACAAAACAAAGATGTGATTTTACTTTTAACGGATATAAGAAAACAGAATACCAAAACGGTGTTAAGAAAAACGGAACCCATGTGATGGGGTGGATGGCAGGAAATACGCTGCTTCTGTATACCTTGGTCAGTGAGATCGGCGTTAAGAATACAGACCTGATCAAAGGCTCTAACCGGGAAAAGACCTATTATAATGTGTCCGACGGTGAACGTACAGCAAACTTCATGGTAATGCCAAGGCTGCAGATCTCCAGTGCTACAAAGGATCATGAACTGGTAGCAAACGGCAGTCAGGCAACGGATGTTGTGATCACCATGACCATTCCAAAAGATCTTCATTATAATAAGGGCAGCCTGCAGTTCGACTATTCGGCTCCTGGAAACCAGTGTAAATACAAAGCCGGCGATCTGGCATGGGATGTAAAGCAGACGGATAACCCGGATGGGACTATCACATTGACCCTCTGTTCAACGGTAAGTGATATCAACAAAGGACTTCCCTACATCCGGTATAACTGCACTATCGGAAAGAAAGGGGCAGATGAGAATGAGGATGTAAAGGACAACCAGCAGCTTACTACAAAGGTACAGATCCATACCACCTATGAAGAGATCCACCGTATTACCGGACAGGCTAATAGTGCAGAGCAGACCATCATTGCAACAAGGATAAACGATGATGCGATCTACAAGGAAACGGGCCGGGACCTGATAGAGATCGGGGATGACCTGATCTATTACCTGAATTACAGCAACCATACAGAAAACCTGAATCCCATCCAGCTATGCGATATCCTTCCTGCCAATGGAGACGGAAGGAACAGCAGCTTCCATGGTGGATACCGGGTAAAAGAAATCTATCTGGATTTTACCAGAGAAGCGGACAGGCAGGCATTCCTGGATGGCAGTGCAGGACAGCTGAAGTACAGGAAGGGCGGGATCAGTGCAAAGGATCTTACACAAGATGAAAGAATTTTGATACTGAATACCATTAACAACGGTAAGTGGTTTGATCTGGCTTCTTCTTATGAATCATCTGAATATACAGAAAATGGTGTGACAATGTACAGACTGACCTGCAGGGCAGATGCAAACGGACGATGGGCCAAAGGGGAAGAACTGATCCATTATGCAGATGGCAATGGTACAATTGATGCGATTTACGGATTTGTTCCTCAAGTAAGTGAAAAAGGAAATTTCCGGATGGGACTGGTCTTTACGCCGTTTACAAAGGACAATGCAACACTGCTGAAAAGCAGAAATATAACCCAGCAGGGCGGCGATGTATATAACAACAGCTTCTTCTACAGAAGCGGCGGCCTTACCAGCCAGGCGCCTACTGTTTCCAGTTCAACAGAAGGAATCCGAACTGTAAAACGTAAGATCGCAGGTCTTGTATGGCTGGATCAGGACCAGAACGGGAATTATCGCCCGGCCATCAATGGCTATAGCACCACAGACCGGCTGCTTTCTAAGGTGGATGTATATCTTTATCAGGGAAGCGAGCCATCTTCTCCCAAGATCACCAAGAATCCGGATGGAAGCTTCAGTCAGCAGATTGGCGGCAAAACACGGACTATAAGCGCCACCACTGTGGATGGCAAGACCTTATATCCGGCTGTGGATGTGATGGGCAACCTTCTGGATAAGGTAGTTACCGGAAGCGATGGGGCATATGCCTTTGAGAATCTGGCTGAAGGCAGTTACTACATAGTGCTTCAGGACGAGGGTGATGATTATGCTGTTACAGGAGGAACCAGGGTTCTTCCCTTTGAAAGACTGAGCATCACACCTGAAAGAGAGGATACAAAGAATACCCTGACCCAGCCGGGAAGGGACACAGACAAAGCTCTTCCGGAATACCAGGGCACAGATACTGCGGATCAGGGGGCAGCAGCCATGAAGCGTACAGTGATCGCCAATCATGGCAGTGGCATTACCCTTCCTGGACTTACCGATATGGTATCCTGGGAGTATGTGACCAATCATTGGGACTGCGGTTTGTATTATCTGGACCTTTCCTTAGAAAAGAACTGGGCACAGACTACCAGCATCCCGGATCAGGCATCCGTCCTGTTTGAAATAACAGGCTCCACCGGAACCGGGGAACATGCAGTAAGCTACCCGGCTGCCACCTACACTGCGAAGATTGCTTCCGGCAGGGTAACCGCACAGGCAGAGGGAATAGCAAGGCCTTACAGCAAGACAGAAGGAGCACCATCGCAGATTCCTACAGCGGTGGCAGCATCCCAGGATAAAGGAAACAAGACCATACGCTGGCTGATCCAGAACCAGCCGATGCAGGCAGAAGGAGCAAACGGGGTGATCCGTTATGACTTTAAAGAGACTGCAAAGGACGGGGAAGGCAATTCTCTTCCAGGCTTTGTAATGACCCGTAGATCAGATAGTACAGCAGAGGATCAGACCAGAAAGTTTGCTGTATGGAACACTCAGATCAATTATGAGATCTGTCTGGGCAAGAAAGGCAGTGAAGGGGAACCTCTTTCCAATGCAGTATTTACCTTATATAAAGATAAGAACTGCAGGGTGCCTGCCGGCATCACTATGAAGACGGACCAGCAGGGAAATGGCACCATCACAGGTCTGGAGGCAGGCACAGGGGCTGTGTATTATATAAAAGAAACAAAAGCCCCCAGCGGATATTTCCTGAATAAAGGAATCCTGAAGCTGACCATTGCTTATAAAGACAAGACAAAATATTATGATCCAACCATTTCTCTGGAGAGGATCACAGACGAAACAACAGGAGATCCACTGGATCCGGTTGCTGATCTGGATAAAATGTCCATTTCGTGCACGGTAGATGACAGTGAAAAAGACCCGGATTCACTGGTACCTGAGGTACCTTTGAAATATAGTATTTCCTTTGAACTTACAGATTCCTGCATTTATTCGCTGCCTAAGACAGGCGGACGGGGCATCTGGTGGGAAATGCTTTTTGGAACAGGAATGATGCTTACAGCAGTGTATCTGTATAGCAAAAAAAGGAGGAATTTAATATGAAAAAGATGTGGAAAAAGGTAATGACGATCATCCTGGCCCTGGTAATGACCCTGGGGCTGGGCACAAGTGTGCAGGCAGCTGCCCTGAGCAGTGGGGAAAACACCAATAGCACTAATGTGACTATCACAGGTCTGCCAGCAGACAAGACGGTTACATTTGCAACCTATCAGGTGATCAAAACCAAGTTTGATACAGCTGCCAATGAACTGACCTATCAGCTGACAGACTGGGCAAAGGCTGTCCTTGCAACTGGAGGCAAGACAGAAGATGACGTAATTAAAGAGATCAGTAAACTGAATACAACTGGTACAAGCACCACAGAGCAGGATAACATTGTTAATCAGCTGGCAGCAGCTTCCAAAACTGCATACAGCGCAACTTGGACTGTAAGCAGTGACAAGACAACGGCAACAGCAAATCTGCCCATTGGATCTTATCTGGTAATGGCATCCTGTACAGATATGACATTCCTGAACATGTTGGTAAGTGTGAATGCAAAGGCCGATTCTACAGATCCAAACGGCTGGATACTGGAAGGAGAGGGCGCTGTGCTGAAAGGCAATCCGTTAAGCGTTGATAAAAAGATCACAGGAAAGAAAGGCACTGCTTTACAGACACCTATTGATGAAACAACTGCGGCCATCGGTGATACTCTCTCTTACACAGTTACTGCTAATGTGCCACATTATCCGGCAAATGCAACCCATACCACATTTAAAGTAAAGGATACTCCTACGAATCTGGAGATTAAGCAAAATACAGTGAAGGTGTATGGTGTGAAAGCAGATGGAACAGAAACCGATCTTACAGGTCAGTTTACTCCTACACTGGATGGCAATGGTGTACTTACCGTTGATATGTCTGAAAAATATCTAACATTGTTCTGCGCAAATGGAACTTATCCATATGCAACAGTAAAAATAACTTATGATGCAGTTCTTATGGAATCTGCAAGTATAGCAACGGGAAACACCAATAAACCGGCGCTGATTTACGGAACGGATCCTTACACAGACAGTGACGCAAGTGATGAAGAAATCCCGGGAGATGGCAAGCAGAAGGTATATACATATGGTCTGAACCTGACCAAAAAGAATAGTGATAACGATGTTCTTTCCAACGCAGTATTCAGTGTGAAGCGTGGTGATACAAAGCTGAAATTTATTGAAGATGCAAATGAAAAAGGCACTTATACACTGGCAAAGGATCAGAGTGCTGCCGGGGCTACTGATCAGCTGACAACCAATGATCAGGGTACCTTCAACATCAAAGGTCTGGATGCAAATGTTGAGTATGTTCTTGAAGAGACAAAAGCACCTTCCGGATACTTCCGTAATCATGGATCTGTAGCATTTACCATCACTCCTGCGGCAGATACAGAAGGCAAGCTGACTGGCGCTATCAAGTCTGTAACTGCAAAGGATGAAAAGGGTACAGCACTGGACAATGCAGGTGCCTGGACCTGTGGTATCGATCAGAATAAGACCGCTTATGTTGCAGTTACCCTGAAGGATACAAAGATCCCGTTCCTGCCGGCAACCGGTGGCATGGGTACAGTGATCTTCACCATCGTAGGTGATGCGCTGATGATTCTTGCCATTGTGCTGTTCATCCGGTCAAGAAAGGGACGCAAAGAAGATAAATGAAGAAAAAATGGGGCAATATTCTGATCTTTGCCATATTCCTTGTAGGTCTTATTACTGTTTTCTATCCTTCCATCAGTAATTTCTGGAACCAGCATCTGGAAAAAAAGCTGATGAACAATTATGAAACAGTTGTACAGCAGCTGGAACAACAGGACCTTACAAAGGAAATGGAGGCTGCAAGGGCATACAATGAGGCGCATAAGGATAACCGGGTGCCGGATGCCTTTGCAGAAGGAGAAGTAAAAGAGGATACAGAATATGAAAACCTTTTGAATGTGGACCAGGATGGAGTAATGGCCATCCTGGAGATCCCCTGTATCAATGTAAAGCTGCCTGTGTTTCACGGTACAAGGGATGAGAATCTGCAAAAAGGTGCAGGGCATCTGATCGGTTCCTCCCTTCCGGTAGGCGGGAAAGGCAGCCATTGTGTGATCGCGGCCCACCGGGGGCTTCCGTCAGCGGCTTTGTTTACAGATCTGAATCTGGTGAGAAAGGGCGATCTTTTCTTTATCCAGGTACTGGGTGAGACACTGGCCTACAAGGTAGACCAGATAAAGATTGTAGAACCGGAAGAAACAGAAAGCCTTCAGGTAGTAAAGGACAAGGATTATGTTACGCTTGTGACCTGCACCCCTTATGGAGTGAATACCCAAAGGCTTCTGGTACGGGGAGTCCGTACAGAATATACGCCGGATCTGTCAACTGAAAACAAGGAAACAAGAAAGTCCCTGGCCACCAATTATGTACTGGCAGCGGTGATGAGCCTGCTTCTTGTTCTGGTGGCTGCAGTGCTTTTGTGGCGCATAGGGAATAAAAAGAAAAAGCAAGGGAAAAACAAAGAGAAAAGCTGAAAATAAAAAAACATCTCCGGGATACGAATTGTCCTGGGGGTGTTTTTTTTGAAAAAAGCTAAGAAAAGTGTAATATTATTGGAATAGTATCTTGTATTAGCAGGCATACCATGGTAAAATATAAAAAATTACTTTTTGGGTAATAAAAATAAGAGAGGTGCACGAAATAGTAATTCTATATCATGATAAAAAGACCGAAAAAATTTGTAAAGATATAAAAAAAGCTAAGCAAGAATTACCTGCAATTGTAGCAGAAAAACTTCATGCACTCATAAATTTGCTTGAAAGTGCAGAAAATCTTTGTGATATATCAGAAATACAGATATATCATTTACATCCGCTTCATGGAGATAAAGAAGGAATGCATGCGTTAGATGTGGCTGGATGAAGATCTGGTTATCGTCTGGTTATTATACCACTGGATGCGGATGGGAAAGAATGGAAAGAGAAAGATATAAATGTTATTTATAAAGCAACAGAAATAATTATTGCATGGGAGGTGTCAAATCATTATGAATAAAGTGGAATATCAGGCGCTGATCGCATTTCATCCTGGTTATTATGTGAAAGATTATATCGAAGAGCAAGGGATTACGCAGGAAGAAATGGCAAAACGTCTTCAAACCACACCAAAGTATGTGAGCGATTTGGTAAATGGAAGAACTCCATTATCCGACGAAATGGCATTAAGACTATCGATCGTATGTGGAACATCTGTGAAAATGTGGCTAAATCTGAATCAGAATTATATTGAAAAAAAACTGGAAATCGAAAGACAAAGAAAAATAGATGAAGAGTGTAATTTGATCCGACAGATAGAATATAAATTCTGGATGGAATTAGGGGTAGTGAAGTCTACGCGAAGTGCAGAAGAAAAGGTTCAGGAGCTTCAAAGATATTTAAAAGTTTCTTCACTTAAAGTTCTTGGTCAGAGAGACTTTCTTGTACAATATAAGACCAGTGTATCTGAGGTGACAGATGTTAATGTAATAAATGCAAATGCGTGGGTGCAGACTGCAATCAATATGGGAATGCAAATGGAAAGCGCTCCTTTTAACAAGAACAGACTTACAGAAGCGATTCCACAGATCAGAAAGATGACAGTACAGGAGCCAAAGGTTTTTTGTCCACAGTTAAAGGAGCTTCTGGCAGAGTGTGGGGTAGCACTCGTTCTGCTTCCAAATCTTAAAAATTGTGGGATAGATGGAGCTGTCAAGTGGCTGGGAAAAGATAAGGTCATTTTAGCCTTGAACGACAGAAGAAAATATGCGGATGTTTTCTGGTTTGCATTGTTTCACGAGTTAGGTCATGTTTTACAACAGAGGATCAAGGTGCTTCTGGTAAGTGAAAAAAACAGAAACGATCTTGAAGCAGGTGAGTTGATTCAACGACTGGAGAGGGAAGCAAATACCTTTTCGCAAAATATATTAATCCCTGAAATGGATTATAAAGAATTTATAGAACAGAATCCCAAAGGTTTTACAGAAGAAGTGATTCAATGTTTCGCTGAAAAAATCAATATCTTGCCAGGGATTGTGGTTGGAAGGCTGCAACAGGATCATTTGCTGTCATATCATACAGTGCTGAACAAGATGAAAATCAAATATATGATTGGGTAAAGTTGATCTTTTGATTTTGATGTGTTTATAATTCTTTTCTGACTTTTGTGTATGGATGTGTTAACATGTAGAAATATCACCAAATATAAAAGAAAACTTGTTTCTATGCAAATAGTGCATACATGGTTATATATATAAGACAGAAGTAATTCTGGATACAATGAAATTCTAAAATTTTTATGAGAAAGATAGAATGGGAGGTACTTGAGATGAAAAAACATATTGTATGCTTTGGGGATTCTAACACACACGGCTATTTTCCGGTAGAAGGAGGTCTGGGCAGATTTAATGAAAATGAACGCTGGACCTGCCTGCTTCAGAAGCACCTGGGGGAGGATTACCTGGTGATCGAGGAAGGATTAAGCGGCAGGACCACCAGCTTTGAGGATCCTTTGGAAGAGGGGCTTTGCGGACTGACACATATGTATACCTGTCTGATGACTCATGAACCGGTCAGTCTTCTGATCATTATGCTGGGGACGAATGATGCTAAGGAACGGTTCGGGTCAAATGCGGCATGCATTGCACTTGGCATGAAACGTCTGATCCAGAAAGCCCAGTCTGTAAAGGACTGCTGGGCAGATGGAAAGCCTAATATCCTGCTTATCACGCCTCAGAATATGGACGCACGTTATATTGACAGTCCATTTACCGCCTCCATGGGCAGAGGATGTGCCGAAAAGACTCAGGCGTTGGCTGCAGAATACAAAGCTGTGGCAGAACTAACCGGCTGTGAATACCTGGATGCCAATCAGATCGCCACAGATGGACCGAATACAATTGATTATATGCATCTTACTAAGAAAGATCATAGCTTAATGGCAGAGGCAATATCAAAGAAAATCCTGGAGATAGGGATTTGACTAAGAAAGATTATAGCTTAATGGCAGAAGCAATTTCAAAGAAAATCCCAGGGAGCTTAATGAAGATACATTGGCAGAGAAAAATGTATCTGCGAAAAGTCCAGGAAACTGAATGAAGATACATCATCCAGCAAAAAGGCATCTGCAAACTTAGATATCCGGATTATTAAGATACAATTGATTCTAAACAGTAGCGACTGTTACAGAAGCTTCACATGATAGTAATTATTTAGTTGACATTTTGCCTGTTCTGGCATATGATAATAACAGCTAAGGAAAGTTGTGAGATTCCATGTAGCAAAACGAAAGCCCCCAGAGCGGCCAACTCTGGGGGCTTTCTTGCTCGTTACGGTGAGCTAATCCGTTTAGGCTGTTGCTGTCTATTGCTCTCCGTCCAGCCATTTGCATATGTAGTAGCTAACTACGCCTGCTAAAACGGAAACAAGAAAAGTTGTGAGAAGTTCATCCATGGGCATTTCCCTCCTTTCTGCTGGAGGTACGACAGCTCTTATAGTATAGCATAAAATAGAGTAAATTGGAACAAATTTGAAATAATATAAACTTTATGTGGACGTATCTTTTCGACACGTGGTCGTTCGATACTCCTCTGGATAAAAATACCAAAATAATATGTAAAAAACACATAAATAACTTGCTTTTTCCACAAAAATACAGTATAATAAAAGCGTAAACGATAACGCTTTTTATATTTTGGGGTGAAAAAGGAGAAGGATCATGAAAACAGTAAAAGACAAACAGGTTTTGGTTGCAGCAGATTTTGCAGGATTTGAGTTAAAAGAGGCAGTTGTTGCCCACCTTAAGAAAAAAGGATGGACAGTTACCGACATCGGTGTTCGCTCTGCAGATGAAGAGAATCCGGAGATGTTCCACAGAATCGGATTAAAGGTTGGAGCAAAGATTGCTGAGGGAGAATTTGAGAGAGCTATGATCTTCTGCGGAACAGGTATGGGTATCCATATCGCAGCAAGCAAATGCCCGCATGTACACGCAGCAGTTGTAGAAAGTGTTCCTGCAGCACTTAGATGTATCACAGGTAATAACTGTAATGTTATTGCTATGGGTGGCCATTATGTTGCTCATCAGATGGGTATTGAGATTGCAGATGCATTCCTGGAGCACAATCTGGGTGATGGCTATGAAGACTGGCCGAATTTCTATGAGTTCCATAAACTTGCATATGATGAGCTGGAAGCTTTTGACTATGAAGAGTTCAAGAAAAACGGTTTTGAATTAAAGCATCTTGGAGAGGTTATCCTTCCGGATAGACCTGAGAAATAAGCAGGGAATTATTAAATGCCAGGAACAGGAATAGACGCTAAAAAACACTTATTTGATTTATAGAATACACGCTTAAAAGACATTTTTGGTTCATAGAATACACGTTAAAAAACACTTTTTTGGTTGACACTTTGCCGGTTCTGGCATATGATAATAACAGTTAAGAAAAGTTATGAGATTCCATGATAAACGAAAGCCCCCAGAGCTGCAGCTCTGAGGGCTTCTTGCAAATTAGGAGGGCATGCTATGAAGAATTATTCAGAAGATAACCGGCTGTATCATATTCAGGTAGCACCTGGGGAAGTGGGAAAATATGTGATCCTGCCAGGAGATCCGGGCAGATGTGAAAAGATCGCACAGTATTTTCAGGATCCTGTACGGATTGCTGACAACAGGGAATTTGTAACATATACAGGAACGCTGGAAGGAGAAAAAGTCAGTGTAACATCCACTGGGATCGGTGGTCCATCTACAGCCATTGCTGTGGAAGAACTGTACCGATGCGGGGCAGATACCTTTGTGCGGATTGGTACTTGCGGAGGTATGCAGCCGGAAATAAAAAGCGGTGATATTGTGATCGCTACAGGTTCTGTGCGTATGGAAGGGACAAGCAGGGAATATGCGCCTATTGAATATCCGGCCGTACCAGATCTGGGAGTGACCAATGCACTGGCAGAGGCTGCCGAGAAGGCCGGATATGTTTATCATACAGGCATTGTGCAAAGCAAAGATTCCTTTTACGGACAGCATGAGCCGGAAGTGAAGCCGGTAAGCTATCAGCTTCTGAACAAATGGGAAGCCTGGAAACGATTGGGGTGCCTTGCCTCGGAAATGGAATCAGCAGCACTTTTTATTGTAGGAAGCTGCCTGCGGGTAAGGACCGGAGCCTGCTTTCTGGTGATCGCTAACCAGGAAAGAGAACGGCTGGGTCTGGAGAATCCGGTTGTGCATGATACGGATATGGCTGTACGAACAGCTGTGGAGGGAATCCGTAACCTGATCCTGAAAGATAAGAATAGTAGATAATAACAATCGTAACGGTGAGGATACGGAACAGTTACAATGAAAATAAAATCATAGAAACGAAACAGGGGCCATGCAGCTGCATATAAAACAGCTGTATGGCCCCTGCTGCATAAACAGAATATTCAAGTCGAGCAGTCGCGAGACTTGGCGCGTAATTCTGGTCAGCGTAAGCTGACATATTCTTTACAGAATCATCCTGCGTATTGGGTTTCAGTGAACTGCTGATACTCTGCAGTTTCCGGATAAGAGGTTGCCGGAAGGATCCACCCGGTCATTCCCTTAGAAGAAATCTGAATATACATTTTGCCTTTGATCAGTGCACATTTATTGATGCGTACCCGGTCTCCTTTAAGAATATTGAATTTCAGGGAGGCATTTGCATAGGCGGTAGTATATACCGGGATATCACGGTTTGCAGTCAGATATCTGGATCTGCCGTTTAAGGTATAGATACTGGTGTATGAACCATATTTGCTGGCTGGCACAAGAGTACCTCTGGAATATTTGTAGACAAACCGAATAGAATTAAGACCCAGTGAGTAAGAATTAAGTTCCTGGGAAACATACAAACGATTGCCTGAAACTCCGGTAACATAGCCCATCTGATGATAGCCATAGGTCTCCAGGGTTTCCTGGAAATCAATGATCTCATTCAGCCTGCGTCCTTTGTACTGAAAGATCCCGCATACCGGTCCGTCTCCGTTCTCAAATGCTACATACAGATAAAGGAAAGGCTTTCCGTTACTTAATGTATAAAGCTGGGCACATACATCCTCTTTGTAGAAATTGCGGATTGAGTTTAATGTGTAAGCCTTTTTGCCATTTACATAAATGGAAAAATCTGAGATGCTTCCGTCGCTGTCGGTGGTAGGTGTTGTCTTGATCTGGATCTTGTCACGTTTGCCATTCCCTGTAATATCGTACCGTCGATAAATCCTGCCTGGCTGCAGTGATACTTTGGTCGGGTTGGACTTGGCCTGGACAGGGCTTGCAAACAGTACACAAAGACCAAGTGTGAATAATAATGCAGCCGTTGAAAAAATATGTTTTACCTTTTTCATAGTGAACCTCCGCTTCTGGTAAAAAATAGAATAAATATATAGTTTCGACTACATTATAGAATCACAGGAGTAGAAGCTGTAATCTGCAATTTACAGGATGGCACCAGGCACATATGAAAAAGATCTGATTCCACCCTTGTGTAAGCACAGGTGGGATCAGACCTTTTGACATTGTAATCATTATATTAATTAACGAAAATAAACTTATTATCCCCTTCCAGATAATATTCAATGTTTTCACGGACAACGATCTGCGGAGGCAGGAAATTAAGCTCCTGGGAAGGAAGCGTACCGAACAGAACGTATTCCACCAGATAAACGATGGAATAATAAATCTGGGCTGCAGGATTCTGATATACCACAAACGTGCAGGCATCCTTTTCCATCAGCTGCTTCATATCCTGGCTGGTGTCATAACCTACAGCAATTGGCCGGGACTCCTTTGGAAGCTGACTTAAGTATTTGCCGGCACCGATCACGCCCGGGGAGCTGACTGTATAAATCCCGGCAATATCCTGGTGTTTTGCCAGAGCTTTTTGTACCAGATCAATAGCAAGATCATCACGGTCTTTGTATTCACCGCCGGGGATCACCTGAATGTTAGGATAATCTCTGGCCGCTTCCAGGAAACCTTTGATCCGTTCTTCATGGGAAAGCACAGAATGAAAGCCTGGCATGGCCAGGATCTTTCCTTTGCCCTGAAGCATTTTGGCCATCAGATTAAAGGATACACGTCCGGCCATAAATGGATCCATTCCCACATGGAACAGGCGCTTGGTGCCGGGTATATCAGAGTTAAAGGTGACTACTGGTATCCCCATGTCTGATATCCGGTTGATGTAAGGGGCAAGCTCCTGCCCACTGGCATTCAATGAGAAACCATCAATATTGGAAAAGTCAATATCTTTGATCACTTCGATCTGCGATTGGGGATCCAGGGCATTGCACCTGTATGTAATGATCTCGATCTTGTAATGGGTAAAATGTTCAATGGCTTTTTTTAGTCCTGCAGTAAATTCATCTACAAAGTATGCCGGATATTTGGCGTAGATCACTGCAATGCGAAGGCATTTGCTGCGGCTTAAAGCACTGGCGATCTTGTTGGGCTGATAACCCATTTCATCAGCGATTTTTATTATTTTTTCTTTAGTAGAAGGGCTGATGCGTCCACGGTTATTCAGGGCACGATCCACAGTGCCTACAGATGTGCCGGCACGCTCTGCTATTTGTTTTAGTGTAATCTGTGACATACGATTGGTCCTTTGTTATGTTTAACAATTGGCATCAGTGCTCTCCATACTGGAGAAATTCCAGCTCAAAGCCATTAGGGTCTTTGGTAAGGCCGCCTGTAAAATCAAGATTTTTAACGTAAGAAACAGGTACATGGAATACAAAGCCGGCATCAGTAAGCTTTTTCTCCAGAGCACGGATGTCTTCTACCTCAAAGGCAAGATGACGGGCACATCCCTTATTGGTAGCTTCTACATCTAATTGGGGAACGTCATAATAATACTGGATCAGTTCCAGCTTGCCACCTGACGGAAGGGCAAAATAACGAAGGAAATGATCCCCCATATCTACAGAAGGAAGAGCCTGAAGCCCAAGGATCTCTCCGTAAAAATGAAGCGTTGCTTCTACGTCTTTAATATTGATGGTAACATGGTCCATTGCTTTAATCATTTCTGAATCCTCCTCATAATAAAAAGTCATAGTAGCGCTTGAATTTCCGATGTCTTTTAGAAGACTATTTTTTGAAATTATACCATACATGTAAGGTATATCCAAGTATTTCCTGAGAAATCCGGATTCAAGAATGCCTCGGCATTCTTGCTGCGAGGTGCGCGTCATGCAATTGCATGACATACTTCTACTGCGCACCTCTGCAATCCTGCCGGAGGCTATATCAGCTGGGGGATTGACTCCCACCACTGATACTAGCTTGTTTCTCACCACCTATAGAGGTGGGAGTCATCTCCCAGTTGATATAAATCCTACAAGTATGTAATGTGCTGCATGACATTGTCACTGCAATATAACTGTCACTGCAACAAAATAACTGTCATCTCAAAAAAAGTTACTTTTCAAAAAGAATGTGGAAAATACACAAATCAAAACAGTAATTTTGCAAATACGTCAAATTGTAAAAAATAAAAATATTTGCTGTTTTGAATAAAATAATCATACCACATGACCAAAATAATTACAATATCCAAAAAATCCAATTGACATCATGTATAATATGTGGTATATTCAAAATGCGTAAACGAAAACGCATAACAAAACAAACAAAAACCATGAAAATAGCCGTTTGAAATGGTCAAAAACCAACTTTGTGTAAAAAGGTCATAAAATACAAAATAAAATGTGGTAAAACCACAAAAAGATATTGCTTTTTCCAAATAAGCGTGTTATAGTGAGGACAACCCACAAATAAGACAACAACAAAAGGAAAAAGAGAGGTAGATTTATGATCTGTACGTTGACCATTAATCCGGCAGTAGACAAATTGCTTTTTATACCGGAATTACATAGAGATAACACCAACAGGATCCAGCGCATAGAGGAAGTGCTTGGTGGTAAGGGAACTCACGTGTCTGTGAATTTAAGTATCTTAGGATGCAGTAACCGAGCATACGGTATCGGATATGGACAGACAGGAAAAAGGATTGAGCAAATACTTTCCGACGGCGGTGTAGATGTAGCGTTTTTACACTTTGATGAGGGTGAATCCCGTACCAATTACGCACTGATCGAAGACAATCATATTTGTACTTTGATCACTGAGAAAGGGAAGACGGTTCCTGAAAAGATATGCAGACAGCTGATCGATCATATGATGGATACCATGGATGATGATGATGTACTGGTGTTATCGGGAGATGCTTCCAATACAGAGATTCCTTTCATCTACAATGAAGTAGTAGATGAACTGATAAGAAGAGGCAAGCATATTCGGGTATTTCTTGATACAAGCTCGGAGAATCTGATCCGGGGACTTGAGAGAAAACCATTTCTTGTAAAGCCAAACGAGGATGAGCTTTCACAGATCATGGGCAAGCCTGTATCTACCGACGAAGAAGTACTGGAAGGTATTCAGCTGATTTCGGAAAAAGGAATTTCCTGTGTGGCAGTTTCAAGAGGCAGTAAGGGCTCCATTGTGAAATATCAGGGAGAGATCTACAAGGTGCATCCTTTGAAGGTTGATGTGATCAACACCATCGGATGCGGGGATGCATATTTAAGCGGCCTTGTATATGGCTTTGAAAAAGGAATGGAATTTCCGGAGATCTTAAAGCTGGCAACAGCGATCTCAGCTGCAACTGCAGAGTCAGACCTGACAGTGGGATATGATCTGAACCGTGCCATGGAATTAAAAGACCAGGTACAGCTTGAAAAAATGGAATAAAGAGAACGGGGGGCAACGGCCGGGGATAAGGGCGTAGCAAAAGTTCTTTTTATAAATAACAATGCGACAACGCAACAAGAAAAGGAGAAGGTGGATTTATGAAGAAAAGAGTATTTAGTGCATTAATGGCAGCAGCATTAACAGCAAGCATGGTATTTGGAACTGTTGCAGCATCTGCTGAGGAGAAGAGCAACGAGGATATCACAATTGGTATTTCCATGTGCGCAATCGAGTCCCAGATGTGGGCAGAGTATCAGTCAACAATGCATGCAACCTGCGATGAGATGGGTGTTAAATACACAGAAGTTATTGCTGAGAATGATACACAGAAACAGAATCAGCAGATCGAGAATCTGATCTCCGGTGGAGCAGACGCTATCGTAATCGCTCCTGCAGATGGCGAGGCAGTTGTGGCTGCTATTAAGAAGTGTAATGAAGCAGGCGTTCCGGTTGTTATGGCAAACAGAGCTGCTGGTGAAGGCGCAGAGGTTGTTGGTACAGTTACATCTGACAATGAGGCAATGGTTCAGAGAGAGCTTGAGTACATCTTGGAAAAAGCAAAAAAAGACGGAACAAAATATAAAGTGATCAAACTGGTAGGAAGTCTTACAGATGCAAATGCAATCGCTCGTGATAATGGTTTCAATGCAGTTGCAGATGAGAACCCGGACGTATTTGATGTTGTTTCTGAAGTTGCTACAGAGTGGAAAGGTGAGCTTGCTCTTGCCGGTATCTTAAGTGCATTTGAGGAAAACCCGGATATTAACATGATTTTCAGCCCGTCAGACGCACTGCTTCCATCTATCATTTCCGGACTGCAGCAGCTTGACAAATATAAAAAGGTCGGCGAAGAAGGCCATGTAACTCTGGTTACATTTGACGGTGCTAAAGATGCTGTTGATGCGATCAAAGAAGGTTATGTAGATGTTGTTTCCGTACAGGATGCTACAAACCAGGCTAAACTTTGCATCGAGGCAGCAGTAGCAGCAGTTAAGGGCGAAGAAGTTGATTCCATGACAGACCCAGGATTTGAAGTAACAGCTGATAACGTAGACGAGCTTGGATTCGAGGGATATTGATTCTTTTATTAAGAGGATATGCCTTGCCTGATGGCAGAGAGGCATAAGTGACGAATTTGGGCAGATATAATATCTGCCCAATATTCATCTTAGATCAAGGTGAAGATGGATAACATTCGCTTACGGCTTCCCGGCCGTGGCTGAAAAGAAACGGTCTGATCTACGGCCGAAAAGCCGTGGGCGGATGTACGAGGATAAGGTTTAAAAACCTGAGAAAACGGATAGAGAGGTTGGAATATGAAACAGTTAAAAAAGGTTTTTAGTTCAGTGGATGCGATCATCTGGTTCATTTTGGCCTTCCTGATCGTGGCAATGATTGCAGTTCCCAATTTTGCCACCATGAACAATTTCAAGAATATTCTCAGCCAGTCATGTGTTTTGCTTACTGTAGCATGCGGCGTACACTTTGCAGTGCTTAATGGAGGCGTGGACTTCTCCAGTACTTCTATCATCGCACTGAGCAGTGTGGTCGGTGCCTCCATCATGAGCGAGACAAGCGGATATCTGGCTGGCAAATGGTATGCGATCCCTGTAGCACTTCTTGCAATGCTGGCTCTTGGAGCTGTATTTGGAATCGTCAATGGTATAGCAGTTACCGTATTTAAGATGCCTTCTTTTATTGCAACCATGGCTACACAGCTGATCGGTACAGGTATTGCGGTTATCTATTCAAGCGGAAAGACAATAGGCGGTCTCCCGGATTCCTTTGCTGATTTTGGCGGCGGTACACTTTTCGGGATTATTCCTAACGTATTTATCCTTGCATTGGCAGTAATGCTGATCAGTCATATTATCTGCAGCCGTACCCTTTATGGACGCAGATTATACTCTGTAGGAACTAATCCGAAGGCAGCCCTGATCTCCGGTATCCCGGTAAAGAAAACCATTTTCTGGATCTTTATCCTTAGCGGTCTTTGCTCCGCAGTAGCCGGAATCATTATGATGGGCCAGATGCAGTCTGGTGCATCCAGTTATGGAGCCACACTTTTCAATGACATTATGGGAAGTATCATCGTAGGTGGTACAAGCCCGGCAGGTGGTTCAGGAAAGATTCCGAACACAGTACTTGGTGCCGTATTGATTATTCTGATCAATATTGCTCTGAATCTTTTAAATACACCTTATTTTATCATTACAATGATCAAAGGTCTGATCATTCTGTTTGCGGCAGCAATCGAAGTATTCAGAAAGAGAAAAGAGAGAGCATAAATTACAGGATCCCACAATCCAAAATCTGAAAGAGAAAAGAGAGTATGGATTACAGGATCCGGTAATGCAAGATCAGAGAGAGGAAGTGAAGAAGTTGACTGAAAAACGGGATATTATTTTACAGATGGAACATGTTACCAAGTCTTTTGCTTCGGTTCAGGTTCTGAAGGATATTACGATCGCATTGAAAAAAGGTGAGATCCTGGGTCTGGTAGGTGAAAATGGTGCCGGAAAATCAACTCTTATGAATGTGCTTGGAGGTATTCATCAAAGAGACGGTGGAAAGATCTATCTGGAAGGAAAAGAATTTGAGCCTACAAATCCAAAGGTGTCAAAGGCAGCAGGTATTGCATTTGTGCATCAGGAGTTGAACCTTTTTACCAACCTGACCGTATAT